>CAZANK010000744.1:0-1838 GCA_964486235.1 uncultured Prolixibacteraceae bacterium
TTTTTTGCTTTTTTAATCGTTGTCGCAAAAGCAATGCGGACCAAATTCCCGGAGAAAAATGGCCGCTTTGTCAGGAAACGGGAAGCGCTCCTGGAGGTATCCGTGATTGTCCTGATTTTTGGATGGGGAGTCACGGAATATGCGAAGGATTCAAAAGTCAGATTATTTTTCGAAATGGACCATCACGTCCAATCCGGGCATTGGGATAAAGTCGTTGAGCTTTCTTCAAAGAACCCGGAAGCCAACCGGATCATTTTGTATTACACGAACCTGGCGCTTTACCAAACAGGCCACCTCAACGACCGTCTGTTTTGCTTTAGCCAGATTGGCACCTCCGGGTTGTGGCTTGACAGGGATGAAGATGATTTTTCACTTTTTTTAGGGGGTGGTTTTTTTTACCATTTAGGTTATCTTAATGAGGCAATTCGCTGGGCTTATGATGCGATGGTGTCTTTCGGGCATGCTCCCCGTTTGTTGAAGCAGTTGGTTTTGACTGCACTTGTGAATGGAAATCAGGCAGTTGCAGAAAAGTATCTTGGTATCCTGGATCATACCCTGTTCTACCGGAAATGGGCCGGATACTACCGGAACCTGTCACGTGATCCTGATTTGTTACGTAAAGATCCGGAGATCGCCGAAAAACGGCACTTCCTGATCCGGAACGATTTTGTGACAGGTACAAATGAAGCGGACAGGTCGTTGATGCAGTTACTCGAAAACCACCCGGATAACCGGATGGCATTTGAATACGACATGTCATTTCTGTTGCTGAACAAAGACTTGGCTCCGTTTGCCGCGAGCATTCACCGGGTGAAGGATTTTGGTTATCCCGCATTACCTGTTCATTTTGAAGAGGCGTTACTCCTGTACATGGGATACGTGAAAAAGAATCTGTTACCGCCGGGATATGGAATCCGGAAGTCGACCGTTCAACGCTTCAAAGATTATGCAAAGGCTTATGCCTCGCGTTCAGGCACGCCGGCGAGTGAAGCTGAATCGTTCCGGGAGTCGTTCGGGAATACGTACTGGTTTTATTTTCATTTTATTGATAATCGGGCATCAACCAATGAAACGATCCATCCCTTTAACTAAGAGGCTGATTTTGAATTTTTTCCTCGTGATTGTCGGGTTCATCCTGCTTTCCGGTATCATCGCGGCATGTTCGTCTCCTCCAAAAAGTGCAGTGGAAATTGAACGTGCGCCACTTCTTGATCCTGATTATTCCGGGATTACCATACCCCCTAATATTGCGCCGCTAAATTTCACGATTCTTGAAAAGGCCGACGCTTATCTGGTGAAACTGTATTCGTCAGGGGGCCAAATCGTCAGGATGGCCTCTTCATCCGGAAACATAAAAGTATCTTCCAAAGCCTGGAAAAAGTTACTGGAGCAAAGCAAAGGGAAAGAAATGTGGATTGATGTTGCGGTTAAAAAGCAACGACGCTGGTATCATTTTCAACCCATTGTTAACCATGTGGCAACTGAGCCCGTTGATCGTTATCTTGTTTACAGGCTATTTGATCAGGGCTATCTGACCTGGAACAAAATGGGAATCTACCAGCGTTGCCTTGAAAATTTTGACGAGTTGCCCGTCATGGTCAACACGATGAGCGGACGTAATTGTATGAACTGTCATTCATTTTGTAAAAACAGCGGTAAAACCATGTTGTTTCATATGCGGGGAAAGAAGGGGGGCACCGTTTTATCCCGTCAAGGACAGATAAGCTACGTGAATACAAAAACCAGCCAGACCATATCGCCTGGCGTTTATCCGTCGTGGCATCCGAACGGACGTCATGTGGCATTCTCGACAAATCATATTGCACAAGCGTTTTATG
>CAZANK010000745.1:0-1837 GCA_964486235.1 uncultured Prolixibacteraceae bacterium
ACATCGGGGCTGACGTGATCGGTCTGTGCAGCTATTGCAGCAAGCTGGTCAGCGACTTCAACACGTTGAAGAAAAACGTGCAAACGAACGGTAAGAATGCCTTCGGCCCATATCAATGATTCATACCTTTGAACCATGTTAAAAAGACGATTGGGAAAAACAGGTATCGCGGTTTCTGAGATGGCCTTTGGCGGCGTGGAAATCGGAATGCCTTACGGCATCGGAATTAAAACTGCCGCCGACATGCTTTCGGAACAGGACGCGATCCGGCTGCTTCATGCAGCCGTCGGTTCGGGCATCAATTTTTTTGATACGGCCCGGATGTACGGGAACAGTGAGGCGATCATGGGAAAGGCGTTCAAAGACCGGAGAGACCAGGTCGTTTTGAGTACCAAATGCCGGCATCTTCGCGACAAGCAGGGTATTCTTCCTCCCGGTCCCGAATTGAGGAACAGGATAAGAGCTTCCCTGCTCGAAAGCCTTGATGCGCTCCAGACGGGCTATGCCGATATCTTTATGCTTCATCAGGCTGACCTTGAAATACTGGACAATGAGGAAATCGCAGGTGTTTTCTCTGCGTTGAAAAAAGAGGGCCTGTGCAGGGCTACCGGTGTTTCCACCTACACATCCGAAGAAACGAATAAGGCGATCGACAAGGGGATCTGGGATACGATCCAGTTGCCGTTTAACCTGATGGACCAGCGTCAGGAAGCTTTTTTTAAGGCTGCATCCGAAAAGGGGATCGGGATCGTCATTCGTTCGGTGTTATTGAAGGGGCTTTTGAGTGACCGGGGTAAGGGACTCCATCCCGCATTGAAGAATGTCGAAGATCATCTGGCTTCCTATCGGGAACTGACGGAAGAGACGGGGTGCAATTTGGCCACCCTGGCCACGAAATTTGCACTTTCATTCCCTGAAGTTTCAGCGATCCTGGTCGGGATTGACCGGATGGAATACCTGGATCAATCGCTGAAAGCTGCCGACGGAACTTATCTGGATCCGGAAAAATTGGCCCGGGCGAAACAACTGGCTTATCCGGACCCCGGTTTCTTGAATTTGCCCTTGTGGGATAAAATGAAATGGTTAACGTAAAATAAGAAATCATGCTTAGAATAGGAATGATCGGGATGAGCCCGGGAAATGCCCATCCTTACTCCTGGTCAGCCATTATTAACGGCAGGTTCGATGCCGGAGAGATTAACCGGATCGGATACCCTGCCGTGTCGGCCTACCTGGAAGCCAACAGGGATACGCTTGGCATTCACGGGGCACGGGTGACCAGCGTATGGGCACAGGAAAAGGAGATTGCGGAAAGTATCGCCAAAACGACGGCTATCCCGGATATCGCCGGGAGTCTCGAGGAAATGTCAGCAACAACCGATGCGGTCATCCTGGCCCGGGACGATGCCGAAAACCACGTGGCGATGGCAAAGCCGTTTATCGATGCCGGGACCCCGATCTTCATTGACAAGCCCATTGCCCTTAATCAGGAAGACCTGGCGTACTTCTCGGAAGCGTATGCGCGGGGAAAGCTCATCATGTCGTGCTCTTCCATGCGCTATGCCAACGAAGCCAGGATTGTGAAACAGGAACTGGCATCCCTCGGGAAACCGGAGCTGGCTGTTGCTGTCGGGAAAAAGGATTGGCCCAAATATGGCGTTCATCTTTTGGAAGCCTTATTTTCCCTGCTGGATGATCCAACGCCTGTGGCCGTGAAACACATCGGGAAAACTAATAAGGACATTGTTCATGTGGAGTTTGAGAACGGGTTTCAGGCCACCCTGCACCTGTTCATGGATATCTCCCCCACGTTTCAACTGTCGGTGTTCGGGCAGAA
>CAZANK010000746.1:0-1834 GCA_964486235.1 uncultured Prolixibacteraceae bacterium
TTACCCGGCTAAAACCAGAAACTTGTAAGTTTGTTCCACCAGAAAAAACAACCATCTCATCGCCATAGTTTTCGATTTCCACTTTCTTCTGACCTAAATTGCAGAACAAAACAGTTCGATCAAAACAATAGGTCCCTCCACGCATCCGGATTGTATAATTACCGGTTGCACCTGCTTCAACGGCTTCTTTGGCTTTATTCAGTGTAGCAAAAGGCTGGTCTGTCGTCCCCGGATTAATGTCGTTTCCTGTTGGGGAAACATAAAAACTGATCCCTTGAGAAGCTACTTCCAAAGACAATAACAGGGAAAAACCTAAAAAAAAAAGTTCTTTTTTCAATGGCGTATTCATTCCACACGAAAATTATTTAGTTAGTAATTCATCGTTATCATCATTTAGCAGCATTGCAGGGAGAAAATTGCCAACGAATAAACTCTTATCAGTGTGTTCATCAATATCTGATATTTACAGCATTCGTAACTATATAAACAGGTTTTTCGCTGCTCGTCGTTATCGTATTAATAAAGCTAAAATCCTTACAATAATTTAATACGATTTTAGCATTTTCTGGAAGCCTAATATTTTTAAAAAGAAGGGATTCCGTGTAATTACTAATTCCTGAATAACCATCGACAATAATAACCGCCATGCTGGTATCGGCAAGGGACATGTCGAGGTCCGAAAATTCCATGTTCCTTAAAAACGGCAATTTCGGAGCAGGTTCCCCATCATTGTTATAACCGACATTTGTTTTAATGGTAATTTTCTGAAGTTTACAATTTCTTACTTTAAAATCTTCAACAAACCCACCCCGGTCTTTGGTAACTTTTATCTGTACCCCATGCTTCAGGTTCCCTAATTCGCAATCGCGGATCACCACATTTCTCACCCCGCCCGACATTTCACTGCCAACGGCTAAACTGTGGCCTTCAATAAAATGACAGTCAGAGATAAAAACATTTTCAGTAGGTTTTGCTATGAAATAACCTTCCGGGTTTTTACCTGACTTGATGGCGATACAATCGTCGTTGGTTGAAAAAGTACAATTGAAAATGTAGGAATTTATTGATGAATCCGGGTCAATCCCATCGCCGTTATCTGCAGCGCTGTTAATCGTAAGGTCATGACAAGTGGTATTTTTACTGTAGATGTAGTGAATGGTCCAGCAAGGCGATTCTTCAATAGTAAGTCCCTGAATATTTACATTCTGGCAGTTCATCAGGCAAATCAACCGCCCCCGGCCACGTTCACCTTCAACATCCGTCATCGCCTGACCTAAAACCTGCCCTCCCCCGCTGATTGTTCCTTCGCCCCTGATTGATAAGTTGGTGGTATTATAACCTCCTGAACGATCTAATTTTCCTGCGGTCAGTAAACTGGCAAAAGTTTTGAGTTCCCAACCTTCGAACCGGTTAAGGATCATGGGATAATAATCTTCTGTATCGGCGCTTCCTTTCAATATTCCGCCTTCAGCAATATATAAAGTCATATCGCTTTTCAGAAATAAAGCCCCGCTTAAAAAAGTCCCGGATGGGATATAAACTGTCCCCCCCGGAGAACAAGCATCAATAGCCTCTTGTATGGCTTTCGTGTTTTTTGTAATTCCATCTCCCTTTGCACCAAATGACAGGATATTAAAAATCTGTCCTGATTGTTTGGTGGATTTTACCAACATATTGCCAGGCTTCGACAGTTTCCCTTCTGCAGCTTTCGTTTTAACAAAAAAGGAATAGGATTTCCCCGGGATCAGACCAGTTGCCGTATAATTTGTTTTATTCACTGTAGCAACCAATGATCCATTCTGATAAACTTCAAAATTCATCGTTGCGGTACAGC
>CAZANK010000747.1:0-1830 GCA_964486235.1 uncultured Prolixibacteraceae bacterium
AATAAAACCGTAGCAAGCTATCCCGAAGCCAAAGAGTTGCTGTTGGAGATGTATGGTCAACGAGATCCCCGGATGATGCAATCGCTTATCCTTCCCTATACGATGTATAAAGGATGGGTTTCCAACGCACCGAAAGACTGTGAATATGTCATTGCCACCGGCGTAAACGAGACAAACGGTTTCATTCGGGTGAATAACAACTGGGAGATCTATCTTTGGCGAAAGTTTGTGGCTGAGTATAACATGAACGGGGCTATCAACAACAGGGCCGATACGCCCATTAACTTTCCGCTGATCCGTTATGCCGATGTGCTGCTGATGCTGGCTGAATGTTATAATGAGATGAACCGGCCCGACGATGCGGTCAACCTGATCAACAATGTCAGGGCTCGGGTGGGTATGCCGGGCATCAACAGCGGACCCTCCTGGCTGGCCGCATTGGACAAAGACCAGGTGTTTGAGCGTATTAAACACGAGCGCGCTGTGGAACTGGCAGCCGAAGGTCACCGGTTTGGCGACTACAAACGGTGGCAGTTGCTGGAAACCCTGAATGGTAAGGTCGAAAAGGGATTCACCGGCAAAACCTATTATACCAAAACAGCGACCGCCCGGGATTACCTCTGGCCCATCCCACAGTCGGAACTGGATATGAATGAAACCCTGACTCAAAATCCCGGCTGGGAGTAAAGCGTTTAAACGGGCGGGAATCAATCCTGCCCGTTTTTCCTTCATTTTGTTTTGAACCTGATCAATGAAAAAATAGAAATAAACGATGGGAAACACGTTATTCAGAAACCTGCTCCTGCTGGTCTTTGTTTGGCTGTCGGCAGAAAACGGACAGGCGACGACCAAAAGGGACCTGCTGCAAAAGAGCATGAATCCGGAGCGATTAAAACAGGTTTTGTTGAAAAACCAGTCGTGGGTAAGATATCCGGCGTATACAGACCGCGCGGGTTGGGATGCCCTGATCGGCGGCGCTAAACAGGAGATTATTGAAACGGGAGTAAAATACCTGAACCATGAGTGGAAGGTGGTGAAAGCCACAGACTACCTTGAATATGAACGGAGCGGGTCCCGCGACATCATGCAAGGCCCGTATGGCAACAATAACACTGCTCTGGCCAGGCTGCTGATGGCCGAGCTAGCGGAAGGCAAGGGGCGTTTTTTAGACCAGATCGTCAACGGCGTATGGGAAAAATGTGAAATGACCAGTTGGGTACTTTCGGCGCATCTTCCGGCCTTTCAGACCTCCAGACGATCCCTGGCCGATCCGGACGAACAGGTGTTCGACCTCACATCGGGCGACGTCGGCTCGCTGCTGTCGTGGACCTGGTATTTCCTGAGAGACGAAATGGAGAAGGTACACCCGCTGATCCCGCAGCGGTTGCGGAAAGAGCTGCAACGCCGGGTGCTCGACCCCTACATGGAACGGGATGATTTCTGGTGGATGGCCATTGACGCCAAACCGGAAACCATGGTGAATAACTGGAACCCCTGGTGTAACTTCAACGCCCTGACCTGTTTTCTGCTGCTGGAGAACGATCCTGATAAACTCGCGGCTGCTGTCTACCGGTCCATGGTTTCTGTCGATCAGTTTATCAACTATAACCATGAAGACGGAGCCTGTGAAGAAGGGCCTTCCTACTGGGGACACGCGGGAGGAAAAATGTACGATTATCTCCGGATGCTCAGCGATGGTACCGGCGGAAAGCTCAGTGTATTTGACAAACCGGTGATCCGAAATATCGGGGAATACATCGTCCATTCTTATGTGGGCGACGGCTGGGTGGTCAACTTTGCCGATGCTTCTGCCCGGGGCGGTGGCGATAA
>CAZANK010000748.1:0-1828 GCA_964486235.1 uncultured Prolixibacteraceae bacterium
TAAGCAGGCAAAACTGTCGGGCAGGGCATAGTTTTCATAAAAATTATGGGCCACAACTGACTTTCCGGTGAAGTCTTTTTCCATGATGGCCGCAAAGTAGCTGTCGCATAGCCAGCCGGCCCGTTCGCGCGACGGACAGTCCATGAAAAGATCAACGGCATTTTGGTGGTACGTCCTTTGGGCAGCTTTGAAAATCGTGTCGAGCTTGAAATTGCTGCTCGTGAAACCGGCTTTTTTGTTTTCGGGATAGGTGTATTCGCGCAGGTAAATGTCGTGAAGCCGGCATGATCCTTTTAGTGCGATTATTTTCAGGTATTTAAGCGTGTAGGATTCGAATGTTTCAAGGTTGTACCGGCCCGGTTCGAGTTCGTAAACAACCTGGTTGTTCACGTCGGCCATCCGCTTCTTCGTGTTGACATCGCCGGCTGTCAGCACTTCATCGAAATAGAACACCACCGTCGAAGGTTCTTCACAGCTTATTTGGCTGCCAATGAAGCCGGAAAGGTTGTTCCCGAAATCCAACGTAACGAATCCCTTGTTTGCCAGCGTCAGCGGCGTGGCCTGATACGGTTGCAACAGCGTATCTGTGGTTTCATTCACGATCTCCTGGATGAATTGTGAAGGAAGGACTTCCAGTTCATTTTCCGGATATCCCTTCAGCTTTTCGCTGATTTGGGTTAAGGAGCGGTCTTTATAATACGTTGCCGGTTTTTGGAATTGAATGGTTCCCCGGAGGCAGACCGATCGCGGATGAACGGGGTTGAAGTCGGGCATCAGCAAATTGCGCGGGAGCGTTTTTACAGACGGTTGAACCGCTGTTTTGACAAGTTGTTCTGTTGGGGGTGTAGCGTTTAGCCACTGGTTAAACGCTGCGTTGAGGCGGTAGTATTCCGTGAAGGGCCGTTGAAAGCTGTACCGTTCCGCTTTTTGGAGACGGCTTTTCAGTTCAATGGCCCTGAATTCGTTATCGGTACCGGTGGCCAGGACAACCTGGCCGTCTGACACGACTTCGGCCTGGAGAAAAGAAGGCTGGTCGAGGGTATAATAGCTGTTCGCGTTATATCCGGCGACTTCAACGGCAATGACGTTTTCCCCGTTTTTGACCTTTGGCCTGAGATCGTATTCATCGACCCTGAAATAGCCGTGTGCCGCACGTGCCGGGCCATACCCCAGGAATTCGCCGTTCAGGAAAACCCGGTAGAGCGTCGATGCCGTTATCTTTAGCCGGTAGGCCTGATCTGTTTCAGCGTCGAAAACACCCTGAAATCCAAGGGTGAGGTTCATTTCCTTTTCGCGTCCCTCTGCCCAAACCGGCAGGGCTTTCTTGATCAATTCACCGGGACTGTCCTTTGTACAAGGATGATGCGTGCAGGAAAACAAGCCTGCCATGAGTTGGGCCAAAAGAAAAATACAGAGTGGTTTTATCGTCATGGTATTTGATTTTGACCTAAAGATAGTCAAGATTTTTTTACTATTTTTGCAAGGCACGGAAGAACAAATCGTGTTGTTCATGAGTTGATTATTGAATGAAGAAACTGGTATCCATATTTGTCGCTGTTTTTTATCTGACGGTTACCGCCGGACTGGCAGTTCATATCCACTATTGCCACGGGGAGATTCAATCGGTGCAGGTTTACGGGGGGCCGGATGATTGTTGTTGCGAGGATGATTGCGGCGACAGTTGCGATCGTTGCTTTGACGACGTGCAGTTCATTCAGTTTAAAAGCGGGCCGACCCTGATTACGGATTCCCGAATGGTGATTCAGCCGCTGCTGTTGGCGGGATTAATCTTTGAAGACGTTAAAGGTTGCCGGGAGACAACAACCGA
>CAZANK010000749.1:0-1820 GCA_964486235.1 uncultured Prolixibacteraceae bacterium
AAAAAAGAGAAGGTTCCCCTGTCAGAACGAAGTGTAACAATTGAAAGGTCATTTGAACCGGGCAATGTTGGTGCAGCGATGTTCAGTTCCGCAATAATTCCTTTGGTTTTTTCCCCTAAACCTATCTCCCACGAACCTGTTTTTTTAAGCTTATCCGCGGCATCCCAGTTCCAACCAGATACATTATCAATCCACCCGTTGAAAATTTCAAGCTCCCCCGTGATAACTTCCTCTTCATCTTTGTCGCAGCCCAATTCAATTCGCAGAGATACTTTTTTCCCGGTTGCAGGTGAGATCACTTTTAAAGAACCAAAAGGAGCGGGCTTGCCGTTGCAAACAATCCTGACTTTTAATGTCCTTCTGTAATCCACAGGCACAGGGAAATTCCCGGCATTGGCATTTTCAGTTAGCGAAATTGGATTAAATGTATAGATAATTTTATTCCCTTCCCTATGATAATTCGTTTCTGCAGCCAACCATTTTCCTCGCCATGGATCATCGAGACGGTCTTCAATTTTTTGTCTGTCAGGCCCTTCGCATGGCCAATTCTGAAACCAATACTGAATTTTCGTTTCTTTCAAAAATGACTCAGAAACGGTGTTATTATAGGTTATCTCAATCCGGTTAATATCTCTTTCTTCATCCCAACATATCCCAATATTCCATTCGTTTTCTGCCGTTTGCGGCATTTCCATCAAATCATCAGGATTAAGTTGCCTTCCCAACACTCCGGTTTCATCAGACCAGTAACGTAAGTCACCAAACGGGGCAATATCCCAGGTAAATTCATCATTCATGGTTTTTTCACCGGAGAAGGCCTCGTTCTGTGGCCTTGCTTGTATTTGGAGAAAACTGATAAACAGTATAGCTACTATAAACAAATGAGTGGTCCCTTTCGATACGTTCATTTTGTATTTATTCATAATTAATTACTTACCCCAAAAAAGATCATTTTAGCTGAAGGATATTCAAAGTCAGCCTTAATGACGGCTAGCCCATCTTTTCCTCTTTCGACAACAACCCCTTCATTATGCCAGATATCATTAACCACTCTATTCTTTGTTATATAAGTATAAGTACTCTTACAATTTAGATTTGCAAAAATGACCACTACCCCTTTTCCTGTTTGGGGATCAATTTTTTCATGGATTTCAGGACTGTCCCCAAAATCTCCTGTTCTAACAGGATTTGCCCTTGCAATATCATCCCGAACCTGTTTGTATTTACCAATGACATCGTTAAAAAGGGCAACTCCTTCCGGCGAAGTTTTCAGTATTTCGCCCCATATCCCGTTTTGTCCCAAAACCATTGACGCCAAATTGATCATTTGCGAATCCCGGGGGTCATCCGGTTGATAATTGGCAAGGAACAAGGTGGATGGGATCCATTTGTCGTATTCAAGAGTTTGCCTTATAAACCAGCCACGGGCAGGCCCGGGATATACAAAAATGTTGCGGTTCCCATTGGGCAAGACACTTTGACGCCGGGGACAGATATCGTAATTATGGAAATAAGGCCCGTTATTAATCGCAAAATACCGGCTGTACTCCAGAAATTGTATCCCAACACCAATGCGTACCGATTCTGTCACATCGATATCAAACACGGCATCCGGATAAACAGAACTTACTTTTTCCATTACCTTCGCCAAATAAACAGGCAAAAGAAAAGAATAACTCAGGTGCCTTTCTTCCGGGCTGTTTGCCGATGTCCCATGAAAATGCCCGGGTTCATTACAGCCCTGCTGTGACACCCCATCCAGATAAAAATTCCGGATACCGGTTTCTCCTGCTAATTGAATAATCGCGTCGGCAAAAGTT
>CAZANK010000750.1:0-1815 GCA_964486235.1 uncultured Prolixibacteraceae bacterium
TTTAGATATTTTAGCGGAAATCATGCGCGACTGTTTCTGTCTGCGATTTTGGTATTATGAAGAAGATGGGGTGAGGGTTCACGGAAGAAACCGGTTTTGCAGTATGCCCTGATAATGATTTTATGTCGAAAACGAATTTTTTATGAATTACAAGAGTCTGAGCCGCACACTAACATTAGCTTTTCCGGGTATCCTTTTTGCCTTGGCTTCGTGCCTGAACGGTACAAAATCCTCTAAACAGCAAGATGCGTTTTCACCCCAAATGGTTGAGTTTGTCGCTTACCCGGGCAATCCTGTTTTTGCCGGCACGGATACCACGACCTGGGACCGGAGGATCCGGGAGCGGGGCTTTATCATCTTCGAAGACAGCCTTTACAGGATGTGGTATGCCGGTTATAATCCCGGACTGGCGCCTCAGAAATTTCTTGGCTACGCGACTTCGCAAGATGGCGTCAAATGGAATCGTTATTCCGGTAACCCGATATTCAGCGATAAATGGACCGAAGATGTGTTTGTGATCAAGAAAGAAGGGATTTATTATATGTTCGCGGAAGGTGATCAGGACGTGGCCCACTTGCTCTCATCAACCGACGGGATTAATTGGGCCGAGCAAGGCGACCTGACCTTGCTGACCACCAACGGTGACACCATCCCCGGTCCGTACGGAACACCCACGGTATGGGTGGAAGACGGGGAATGGTATCTTTTTTATGAAAGGAATGATATGGCCATCTGGCTGGCCACTTCGGCAGATAAACTATGCTGGGAAAATGTACAGGATGACCCGGTTCTCCCGTTAGGTCCGGACGAATACGACCAGGCCGCCGTGGCTGCCAACCAGATCGTGAAACACAAGGATAAGTATTATATGTACTATCATGCAACCAACCGCATGGATTGGCAGGATCCGGCATCCCCGGTGGAATGGAGTTCCAATGTGGCTATGTCGGACGATTTGATCCACTGGGTGAAGTATCCGGGTAACCCGATTGTGCCGGGTGATCATTCCAGTCCGATCCTTGTTTTCGATGGTGAACGACCAAGTCTTTACACCATGCATGCGGAAGTTTGCCGTTATTCCCCAAAGTAATCCGTTTAAAATTTGTTTATGGAAAATCAAAAACCTGAGCGTTTAGGCTCATTGGATGAGCGTTTAGGCTCATTGGATGTCCTGAGAGGTTTTGACCTGTTTTGTCTGGTGTTCTTTCAGCCCGTATTCAGGCGTTTGGCCGAAGCGATGGACTGGCCGTTTACAAACTGGCTCGCCACCAAATTTGGACATGTTCAATGGGAAGGTTTCGTATTCTGGGACCTGATCATGCCGTTGTTCCTTTTTATGGCCGGAGCTTCCATGCCTTTTGCTTTCTCCAAATATTTGAAAAACGGAGGTAAAGGTCAACTGTACAAACGTATCCTGAAGCGGGTTTTGTTACTTTGGATATTTGGCATGATGTGTCAGGGAAATCTTCTTGGTCTTGATCCAAACCGGATCTACCTCTTTTCAAATACGCTTCAATCCATCGCCATTGGTTATCTGCTTTCAGCGATCTTACTGATGCATCTCGATCGTCGCCGGCAGATCATCGTTACTTCAGGGTTCCTTCTGATCTACTGGGCCCTGCTGATGTTTGTGCGGGCTGGCGATTTCGGAGGGGGAGATTTTACACCCGATCATAACCTGGCGGAATATGTTGACCGGGTCGTTTTGGGGCGGTTCCGTGACCGGGCGACTGTCACAGAAGCGGGCGTCGTTTTTGCAGATGGCTATCGTTATACCTGGATCGTGAGCAGCCTGAATTTTGCGGTCACGGTGAT
>CAZANK010000751.1:0-1815 GCA_964486235.1 uncultured Prolixibacteraceae bacterium
TGTCAGAATGCTTGTGCGGGCTTTCCATTTGCAGTTCCAGCCCGGGTCGTTTTCATTTGTCCTGGTTTTCGGATAACGGAGAAATAATTCCTGGTCGAACTGAATTCCGTTGGGGGTCACTGCCAGTTCGTAATAACCTCGGTGGTCATGATCCGTGTCCAGAAAAATTTCCACCCGGTCGTCAAAAATGATATCCGGATCATCCCATCCGGTTGTCCCTGTTTTTATATTTTCAATTTCCGGATCGTGGCATACAAAGGCAATGTAAAAATTCTCTCCGTTACGAAAAGCCAAACATTCGGTTTTATAATCGGCATTTCCCCCTGTCCCTTTTCCTGCTGTTCTGACGAATGAAGGAAAAGACGCCGCTTCTTCCCAGACTTCTTCATCCAAACGTCCATCAATAACGGCTGCCCTTTGCAGTTGCGGGATATGGAATATTTTAACCGGATGATTCTGCAGTGAACCGGCATCATTCCTGTTTTGTGCGGTGATTTCCACGGAAACAGAAATTAGAAAAACGACAACTAAATTAAATAGGACATATTTCCTCATACAGTATAACTATTTGATATACATATATTATTTCATGATATTACAGCGATAATCAGTTAGCCTGAATAGGGGTTCAATTTATATTTCGGATGAACCAGGCTCATTTTTTTTCAAATATTGAGCATGTTCTTTTGCCTCCAGCATGTGTTTGCCCATGGCATTGAAGGCACGTTCCCCATCCTCCTTCTCAAGGGCACTGATAATATTACTGTGCGATTTCAAGGCAAGAAGAGGTGAGTGTGGATAGTTGTATGTTTGAGATACAAACTTGAACATCAGTTGAAATATTGGTTCCATCATAACCGGTAAAATCGGGTTGTTTGTTGCTTTTGCAATCAGACGATGAAAATCGATGTCAAAACGAACCATGTTTTCGGGATTATTGATTTGTGCTTCCATCCGGGCATAACAATCCGTCAGACTTTTTAATTCTTCATCTGTCCGGTTTAAAGCGGCAAGACGGGCTATTTCAGGTTCGACAACCAGACGGACATCCACGATATTCAGTAAACCGGCACCGCCACATTTTATTTCAAGCAGGTGATAAAGAGAATCTGTAACTGGTGAAAACTGATCGGTAGCAACATAGAACCCGCTTCCCCTGCGGGCTTCAAGAATACCCCGGCCAACTAGACGGTGTAGCGCCTCCCTTAGAACAGTCCTGGAAACGTCGAAATTTTCAGCAAGTTCGATTTCCCCCAAAAGTTTGTCCCCGGGAAGAAATATCTTCTGGCGGATAGCCTCAACCAACTGTTGTTCTGTTTTTTCTGTCAGCGATAAGCCTTTATCAATTTTTGAAATTGGATTGTTCATCATTGTATTGTTGTATATTGTCTGACAATTATACAAATTATTTTTCAAATTCTCAATAAGTAAGGTTGTTTAGTATCCAATTTTACAGCATTGTTTTTTTTCGGACAGGGTATTCAGGCTTAACCGGATCAGTTCCAAATTGATGGGCTACTGTCTCTCCCATTTTATATCCTTTTGTTCAATATTTGGATTTTGACTGATCACATCCAATGGGATCGGCCACAAATAATCTTTGTCTTCATCGAAAACAGGATTAAATCGGCCCGTTTGCCGGGTTCAAGGCTTCCACGGTCGGTCATGCCATCCTTAATTTCAATTGAAACAGGACGACTGTCAAGATAAAATAATCCCTCAACCCTGGTTTGAGCATAGGACATCCTGATGAATAGTACTATCGCAAACAGAAACAGAATTCCTCTCTTCAATATATTTTCCATTGTTTTTCAG
>CAZANK010000752.1:0-1800 GCA_964486235.1 uncultured Prolixibacteraceae bacterium
ACCGGCTTTCAGAAAAGACGGCAGACCGTCTGATTGAGATTCTGGATGAGCAGGCTGGTGAGGCCGATGTGGTCATTATCAATCAGCAGGTACCTTCGGGGATCCACACGGAATATCTCCGGAACGGGATTGTCCGGGTCATTCAAAATCACCCGGACAAAATCTTCATCGTCGACAGCCGTGATTTCAGCGACTTTTACACGGGGTCGTTCCGGAAGCTGAACGATCATGAAGCCATTCGCCTTTGCGGAATTCAACGAGGCCCGGATGAGCCTGTTTCGCGCCAGGAGGCGCTGGATGCGGCCCGCACGTTGTGTCAACGTTTTCAAAAGCCCCTGTTCATCACCCGTGGAAGCCGGGGTTCGCTGATTGCCGATGAGAACGGGATTTCGGAGATCAGGGGACTGCTGGTCACATCCAGGATCGATCCGGTGGGTGCCGGCGACAGTTACCTGGCCGGTGCTGCATCGGCTTTGGCTGCGGGATACCCCATGCCGGTCGCGGCCGAACTGGGATCGCTCGTCGCCGGTGTGACCGTTCAAAAGCTGTTTCAGACCGGAACGGCCTCTCCCGATGAGATCCTGCAATTGGGAGCGACCGCAGAATACATCGAGTCCCCGGAGCTGGCAGAAAATGTTCGAATGGCTTCATATTTCCCTGGTTCTGAGATTGAAATTATTCGTCACTGGAAGAAGGATGTGAAGATTTTTCATGCCATATTTGATCATGACGGAACCCTCTCAACGCTTCGTGAAGGATGGGAGGAGATCATGGCACCGATGATGATCAAAGCAATTTTGGGCGATCAGTTCAAACAGGCAGACGAAGCGCTTTTCAGGAAAGTGCAGACCAGGGTCAATGCGTTCATCGACCGGACCACAGGCATTCAGACGTTGGTCCAGATGAAGGGGCTGCTCGACCTGATCCGGGAATTCGGGATTGTCCCTGAAAACCGGATACTGGATGAATTTGGCTATAAGCAAATCTACAATGAGGAATTGCTGAAAATGGTAAGGGAAAGGGAAGATAAGCTGAAACGGGGTGAACTGTCGAGGGAAGATCTGTCCGTTAAAAATGCCATCCCGTTTTTACAAAAATTGGCTGATGCCGGGGTCAGGCTTTATCTGGCCAGCGGCACGGACGAAGAAGACGTGAGGGATGAAGCCCGTGTCATGGGCTATGCGCATCTGTTTGAAGGACGCATTTACGGGGCAGTGGGCGATGTTAATAAGGAAGCCAAGAAGATGGTGCTGGACCGGATACTGGATTCGATCGGGAACGCGGCCTTTGACCAGGTGGTTACCTTTGGCGATGGTCCTGTCGAGATCCGGGAGACGCGGAAAAAAGGAGGACGAACGGTCGGTGTCGCCAGCAATGAACTGAGACGGTTTGGCCTGAACGAACGGAAACGGACACGGCTGATCAAGTCCGGGGCAGATGTCATTGTCCCCGATTTTTCGCAAATGGACTGGCTGTTGAATTTTTTGAATATCTGAAATCTAAACAAAATGCCCTATTCAAAACTCGACCGCGACTTGCTGGATGTTAAAAAGCTGAGCGAACGGAAAAATAAGGTGGTGATTGAGAGAGACCATGTTCCGGTCACCCAGGCGCCGAAGAACCTTTCGGAAGAGGCGTGGACCCGTATCCGGGCGACTGCCGACCGGATACGGCTGGCCCGGGAGGGGCGCCGCCCGGTGATGCTGACTTTCGGCGCCCATACGATCAAGAACGGGATGTCGCCAACGTTGATCGCCCTCATGGAGAAAGGATGGGTGACGCATTTGGCCACAAACGGCG
>CAZANK010000753.1:0-1797 GCA_964486235.1 uncultured Prolixibacteraceae bacterium
ATACCACTTTGCCACTTCTAAAAAGTTTTTAAACCTGTCTGTTTCTTTTGTGAAACTTTTTGGACGAGGCAAATTGTATTGTTCGTCGGCAGCGATGTAGAGCATAAACTCAATCCCCCTTTTATGAAGAGCATTGTAAACATCCATTGGCAAGTCCCTTTTCGATATGTATTTCCCTGGTTCAAGTTCCCATAATTCCTCTAATACAGGATTAGGGGCACAAGAATACATCGTGTTTTGTGAGATTGTCAGGACTACATAACCGGCACCCGTTTCTTTTACCTGATCCGCAAATTTCTCAACGTCAACGGCATCAACCAATGCATTCCATTTTTGAGGTGTACATGAACCATCCTCCGGTGCTATAAAATGAAAAAACAATCCGTACTTTGCTTTAAAGAACCAGGACAATTTCTTCTCTAACGCTAAATGTTCTTTTTCTGTCCATTGCTTTGCCGGAATTGTAGGGGAAGATTCCCATCCCTGATGATACCGTGTTTTTGCAGGAGTGATATCTTCCGGGGGGTTAAGTAGCTTAAATGGCTGTGGTGTTATTTTATTTTGAGAATAAACAACCCCCATACTAAATAATATTGCTAATAATAAAATTACTTTTTTCATATGCTTTTTTTAAAGTTAGTATCACACTAAAATATTTGAATTGATTTTTTTTGAAATTAAGGTCATTCTTTCGGACGTAGTGTTGCTTGTAATGGATCAAGCGCCAGATGTCCGTCCCGATGGACTATCCCCAGTTTTTTATCAAGTTGTACTTCAACCGGATCGGTTCCAGCCAAGCCAAGTCGTTTCCGTACTTCACGTTGTAACCACCAATATCCGGAATTCCAGGAATACAAATGATGTCCATGCGGTTTCCCGGTAACCGTGCTGATCGATTCATGAAAAGCAGGCATAAAAGCCAGTTCCTTTTCTAGCCTCCATATGAGTTGGTCGTCAATCCATTTTTCATCCATCCCGTGAATTAACCCATCCAGATAATTGGCAGCATCGTTCAGAAACCATGAACCGCCATTGGTATATACCCCGCTATGTCCATCCAGCAGATCCCCGTTGCCTTTTGAAATAACACGCATTCCATATGGTGACTGGATTCGCATCGTAGTTTCAAGATGCTTTTTAACCATTTCATCGGGCAACAATTTCCTGCCAAAAACCACATACGTCAACACTTCGCCATATAAAGCATCTTGTCCTATGTTTTCTTGCTGTTTGAGACTGGTTGCCATATACTTACCTTCATGGTTGAACATTTGCTGATAACCAGCAATTGCTTTATCAATTTCCTCCTCCGTCACTGGAAATCCCAATTCTTTGGCAGCCATTAGCGCACCACAATGAAAACCCTGATCTGAGGAAGGCGCATCGTCATCATCGTAATTCAATTGATCATGATACGTTTTGTAACATTTTTTATCGGGATGCAACCGCGGTGGAATGTACAATCCATCTTTTTCGTGTTCCCTGATAAAGCGGTAAGCGCGTCCAACGGTTCGCATATCAGGTTCCTCTCCGCCCCGTTTAACCAGTACCGACCATATCAAATAGTACTGGGCATTATCTTCGTAGTTCATCCGATCAAAGAAGATGCCTGCATGAGCTTCTCTGTCAAACAGTAAATCATCCAACCCACGGCTCATGTAAAAGCTATCGGAAACCCATTGTTTCCAGCCATAACCAACACCTGAGATAAAGATATAATCGCTTTCGGGCCGTGTAAAATTCCTTCGCAACAACAAATAAGAAGTATTTCTTAAGATAGCCTCAATGCCTGATTGG
>CAZANK010000754.1:0-1796 GCA_964486235.1 uncultured Prolixibacteraceae bacterium
CCTCCGATTGCAATCCCGGCTGTACCGGCCAGACTGCTTTTAATAAAGTCTCTTCGAGCTGTCATTTCAGGTTTATTGGTTTATTAATTGATCCCGTACAAGGCCTTAAAGTTACAACTTAATCGGCAGTAATCACTTATAGGATGTTCCGAATTCATTCACAAAGCAATGTTAATCGATTGGGGCTGTTCTGTCAATGTCAGAAAACGCAAAACATGTATTCATTCAGGCAATTTTGCCCGAAGCAGAAAAAACAGATCGAAAACCGGATGTTCACGATACGCAATGTTCAGGTAATTCTAGTTAACGACCTGAATCGTTGATTTCATCGGCAGGAATCTGACCGGACCTAACAAACCCGATTCCACAGGTTCTTTATCTGAAGCATCGTAGGGTTTGTACTGAATGTCCACGAAATTGATTTCATGAAAATTCTTCCACGGTACCTTCCGCTTGTCCAGGTCAATCACCCGGTTGAACGACAGGTTGGCCACTTCGATTTCGATCGTATTGCTTTTTTTCAGGACATTGGGCGGAATAACCGTTTTGTAAGGGATGCACCACAACAATCCTGCTTCCTGTCCGTTGATGGTTATCTTTGCCGTTTCGCGGACATCGCCCAGGTCGAGCAAAACAGGTCGGCCGAGCCAGGCGTCGTCTGTGTCAAATACGGCGGAGTAAACAGCTTTCCCGCTGAATACCCGCCAGTCGGGTCCAAATTCGACCCATGACTTCAGGATGCCTGTTTGGGCAGGAGCGGGGAGCAAGGGGGCTCCGCTTGCCGGGGTCACGGTCCACGTTGCCGCGGAGAGGTCTGTTCCGTTTCCGGAAACGTCAAAATAAGGCCACTGTCCGGCCTCCCCTTTCTTGTCCCGGCAGGTTAAAAAGCAGGACATCCCTGGCTCCAGGTGCAGAAGAACTTCCGTCCGGTCCCCTTTTTCCGACGATGCCGCCAGTCCTCTTTGTCCGGTGAGGGGATCAAAGATCTCCACCTGTGCGGCATGCGAAGACAACAGGATCTTCCCTTTATGAAAGCGGCCGGAAAGGTTGGACACAAAATACACGGTCTCGTCTCCAGCCCTCTTCCGGATAAAACGAAGCCCGGCTGATGTCATTTCCTCGTTACGAACACCCTGTTTGAGAAGTTCGGGCAGAATATCGTTCGTGACGGAGACTTTCCCTGTCAGCCGCTTCTTGAGCCCGGCCAACTTCTCCTGTCTTTTTTCAAGGTTTCCCAGCCCGGGGACGCTTTCCGGCAATCTCCCGCAAAAAATCACACGGGCTCCTTTTTCCACCAGGCCGAGGAGGGTTTCCAGGGTCTTTTCCGGGATGTAGGTGCATTTCGGGACGACGATCGTTTTGCACCTGTTCCCGCCGGGGCAGGTCAGGCGGTCGCCCGCCTCGTCCAGCAACCTGTCCGAAATATAGTCGAAGGTAAATCCCTGCTGCCAAAGCAATCCGGCCACTTCCCCAAAGCTGGTGTCTTCCAGCCATTCCCGGGTATGATGTACCGTGAACAGACGGATCAACTGCTTGGTTGGCTTTTTAGCCCAGATATCATGAATTGGGAAATAAAGGAGGATATCATGATCGGGTGCCGTTTTCTGCAAAACAGACTGGCAACGTTCCACATATTTGTTCAGCGCCGGCAGTTCGTCCTGAAAATGCGACCGGGTGCCGAAATTGGTTGACGCATAGAAAAGTCTGCCGGGGAAGGGCACTTCCGGTGGGTTATACGTGATGCCATGATAAAAAATATGGTTGATGCCGGCGGTAAACAGTTCATCGATCTGCGG
>CAZANK010000755.1:0-1796 GCA_964486235.1 uncultured Prolixibacteraceae bacterium
AGTTTCCAATACCTGGATTTCGTATAGATTCTGCAGGTAAACCCCGCTGTTGCCACGCATCTGATCCTCGCCGGTGATATTGCCCGGGTGCATCCATTCAATATGAAGCTGGAAATCACCAAATTCTTTCTTCGTGGAAATATCACCTGTCCCTTCTTTTACTGTAAACATGCCATCGTGAACGGTCCATTGCGGAACCCCGTTATTACCTCTCCATTCTGATAAGTCTTTCCCGCTGAAAAGGGAAATAGCATCCGATGGCGCTGAAACCCCTCCGTCAGAGGATATCAAGCCTGGGGTCACAACTTTTGGCAGTGGACTGTTATAACCTTCCAACATGGGAATCTGGGCAATACATTGTGCGCTTATAAATAAAGCTGCAAGTAGATTAATAATTTTCATTGTGATTTTTTAATTGTTAATAAAACTTTTGTTTTTATTCTGTGCTTTTTGCCATTTCAAGTAACCAGCGCAGGTAACCGGATGCTGTTTCGGAAGAACAATTTTTCAGACTTTTTTTCAGTGCTTTGATCATGTCTTTTTTTTCTGATTTTGGTACATCCGGGGTGGTCGATTGGGCCGTAATATCGAAAAGCACCTGCCTGGCGCCGGTTTGTGCTACCGGATTTTCGTTGGTGAGCATCAGAGCAAGCAGCTCAATCATAGGTGTTCCCATTGTCTCGGCTGCTTTGTGTGCTTGTTCCCTTACCCGCTCATCTTCTTCGTAAAAGCCTTTCGCTACATATCCAGGATTAGCGTCCAGATCTCTGATTGAAATATTCCTAAAGTGCGCAAATTCGCCTTCCTCGCTGTGGTTCGACTGAAATCCTATGACGCCTGCCAAATGTTTGTCTTTCATACTTGCCACGGTATCAATATTGGCAACGGTGGCCACCTGTCCGTCTACCGAGATGGAAATATTTTTCCGGTCGCATTTTATTTCCATTTCATGCCAGATTCCCGTTGTTTCGTCGGGACGGTTGGTAACGGCAACATGCCCATAGATAGAACCGGTGCAGTGTAAATCGTCACGGTAGGGTGTCCAGGGTGCCAGCAGTTGCACCTCCACTCCTGTCCCCCACGGATCTTCGGGATCACAACGGATAAGTACTCCGCTATTCCCCACTTTTGACAACAGGTATTCAAATCTAAAAATGAAATTTCCAAACTGTTTTTCTGTGAAAAGATCGCTTTCACCCGGAGGTTCGGCAACAATAATCCCGCCGGATACTTCAAAACCGGGAACTTCTCCGGGCATTTCCCAGTTGGTAAGGTCTTTCCCGTTAAACAAGGAGGTGAAACTTTCGTTATTTGGAGAACATCCGGATAAAATGATTCCCAAAATGGCGATTAATATCAATATTTTTTTCATTTCAATTGTCTTTTATTGAATTAATAAACCGGAAGCGACCACGGAGAACGGTACTCTCTCGACAATAAAAAATTGGCTGCCGGATCGTTTATAAACTTTTCGTTTATGCTGTCCCAGATTAACTTTCGCTTCAGCCGAAACGAAATGAGTGCCAGGTGCATGGGGAGGGTCATTTCCCGGGCATAGGAAAGGTTGCTTTCGGGTTGGTTCCGCGATTTTACTGCATCAAGGAAATTCCGCTGGTGGCCGGGTGAACGGGTAATTGTTTGCGGCACTTCCGGAATATCGCAAGTTTTGTGATACCAGGTTTCCGCTTTTTCGTGATAACCCGGTGTGGTAAGTAAGGTCCCATCTACACCGAAAACAGGAGCCCGGACGATTCTTGTCAACCGCGGCACGCGCGCCGCGGCTTCGGCACGCACTC
>CAZANK010000756.1:0-1793 GCA_964486235.1 uncultured Prolixibacteraceae bacterium
GGCTATCGCGGTAAGAAAAATTGCAGCGCAACTTCATATCGACCTTTCCAATCCTACAAAATCCCGTGGGCTAATGACTTTTTTACTTACGTTATAGTTTGATTTTGAAGTATTTATAAATTCCGCTGAAAATTTTTCGAAGATAATCCAATTTCTTTTGGGGAAATTTCAGGAAAATATTGTCCTTATCCCGAAGATTAAAACAGCGCATTAAAATGAACATTTCCCTTATATTGGCCCGCATCCTGCTTAAAGCCGCGAAAAAAGACGAAGCGGATGCGATTTCCCAATGGAAGAATATTTCAGAAAAGAATGCTTCATTTGTTGATCTTCTGGAAGCATTCTGGAACCGCCCTGTCGAAGAACCGCCGTCAGGACGGCTGACTGCCGCCAGGGAAAGGTTACTGGTCCGGTTAAATTCAAAAAGATCAGTACCTGAAGAAAGATCATTGACCTGGTTTTTATCAAGAATTGCAGCTTCAATCGCGATCCTGATCGCCGTAGCCGGGTTGTCGGTTTACATCGCGTCAGAAACGAACCTGTTTTACAAAAGCGGTTGGGTTGAAATTTCGACCGGGGCCGGACAACAAAGTAGAGTTGCACTTCCCGACGGCAGTCTGGTCTGGCTGAATGCCGAAACGGTCGTGAAATATCACCCTGACAAGGAAGAACGAAAAGTCAGTCTGACCGGTGAAGCTTATTTTGAAGTCAGTCATGCTCCCGGTTATCCGTTTGTCGTCGAAACCGGTGATGTAAAAGTCAACGTTCTGGGTACCAAATTCAATGTTGCCCATTATCCCGGGTCTAAAATCACGGAAGCTTCGCTCCTTTCCGGCAAAATAACCCTTTCGCTTGGTGAAAGCGGAAAATCGGTCGATCTTAAACCAGGAGAGAAAGTCATTTATGATGCAGATGAGCAAGTCGTGTCAAAAACAGAAGCCAACGTGCAAAACGGGATTTTATGGCGGCAAGGTATCCTGTATTTTGAGAACGTACCGTTTGATGAACTGGTCCTGAAACTGGAGAGGTATTATGCCGTGAAATTCACATACAGTGAAGATGCTTTCAAAAATATTCATTACACCGGCACGATCAATAATTTAACGATCAACAGCGTCCTCGAATTTATTAACCTTACAATCCCAATTGCTTATGAAATAGACCATAAAACGATCAAACTGATTCTCAAAAAAATGAGACACAGCAGAAATTAAAAAAGGTGATACCCGTGCCAACGAACTATCACCTTTCAGTTAACAGTGATTTAAAACTCTAAATCTTTACAAAATTATGGAAAAAAAACGATTATCCGGCTATCCGGTGAAAATCGGGTGGGCAAAATTAGTACGAATTATGAAACTAACCGCCTTATTGATTTTTGTTTTGGTCGTAGAGGTTTCGGCCTCACTTTACTCCCAAAACTCAAAAATTTCAGTGAAAATCGAAAATGGCACGTTGAGTGAAATTTTCAGCAAGATTGAAGAACTATCCGACTACCGGTTCTTCTACCAAAACGAACAGATCCGTGATGTAGAAAGAAAAACCGTTGAAGTGACCGATAAGAACATCCTGGATTTGGTCTCTAACCTGCTTGATCACACGGGATTATCTTATCGACTGGTTGACCGGAACATTATTATTTTCCCCAAGCCGGAAAATAGTGATTACATGGGCAATGTTGTCCAGCAGCCCCGCTCTGTTTCCGGTAAGGTGACCGACTCCTCCGGCTCTCCTTTACCCGGGGTCACGGTAGTTGTAAAAGGCACTACTGGCGGGACTATCACCGAAGTTAA
>CAZANK010000757.1:0-1786 GCA_964486235.1 uncultured Prolixibacteraceae bacterium
TGCAGTATCCGCGCGACTTCGTGAGATAACGAGTAAATGGCTCTCAATGGAAATCGGATAAAGTCATGAATATGAAAAGAACGTCTATTCCGGAAGTTGGACTGGCTTCAATCCACATGCCATGGATAGCATGTCGATTGGGAAACAAACCTCCCAGGGGGATCCGTAAAATGCTTATTCTTCTGTCTGTTTTGTGGATTTCATGGGGATCACCCGTAGAAGCGCATAAAGCTGTTTCTGTGAATTCCGGTCATCCCGGAGATTCATCCGGATATACCGATGCCGGCGAATTTGGATTCTCTCCCGGTGCGAGTGGGACTGAAAATGCAAAAGCATTCCAAAAAGCAATCGATCAAGGAGGGACCATTGTCGTTTCCCAACCGGGAGTTTATAAAATAGCGGCCCCACTTTATATCGGGAGTCACACCAGTTTGGTATTCGGGAATGGTGTTTCGCTGAAAAAAGTGGATGAAGCGGGCGCGTTTGCCCAGGTGATGATCAATAAAGGCGCCATTACAAAATCGTATGATGAGCATATCACGGTAGAGGGATTGCATGTCATGGTCAATGGCGTTGATAATTGTTCCGACCTTGTTTTGGGACTGCGGGGTGTCCTGGGGTTCTCGTATGTAAAGGATTTAAGGGTTAAAGGATTACGATGCTACGACCTGACCGGTTGCCAGTATTGCCTGCAGGTTAGCAGATTCGAGGATGTGATCATTGAAGATGTGATTATAAAAGGACAAAAAGACGGGATTCATTTTGGTCCCGGCAAACGATTCACAATCAGAGATGCTGTATTTCAGACCTTTGATGATGCAATTGCGCTCAATGGCCAGGATTATTCCACGTCAAACCCGGAAATGGGCTGGATTGAAGATGGCATCATCGAAAACTGCTATGATTTAATTCAGGAAAAGACGGTCGGATTTTTTTGTCGGATGCTGGGCGGTGGCTGGATTGACTGGGAAAAGGGAATGAAGGTCCAGCAATCGGATGCCGTGGTTTCAAACGGGCGGTTGTACCGGGTGAAAATGCCGCCTGACGGCGTGCTTTATGAATCGGTAACCAGGCCTGATTTTGAAAGTGGCTCAAAAATACTGGACGGAATCACGTGGGTCATGACACAGGAGGAGGTTTTATATACCGCCGGGGTCAGAAACATTACTTTCCGGAATATCCAGCTTGAGAAACCAAGAGTCCCGTTTTGTGTGCAGATGGATATGAGTGAATATGATCGTTCTTATTATCCGGGAGCTGATGTGCCTGTCCAGGAAAATATCGTTCTTGACAACGTGAAGGTGCTGTATGATGCAGAGATTCCCCTGGTGCTGATTTCATCGCCTGTAAATATGATCACTGTCACCAATTCCAGGCTCCGGAATATGGGATTCATGTTTACCGGGGATGAGGTTTTTCCGGCGTATTTAAAAGAGAATATCATTCCTGATTACGATAAAACGTGTATCAATATCCACGGCTGTGTTTTCGAGCATGACGGTGAAATGATTTTGATCGAAAATTCGGCAAAGGGTAAGGAAATTGGGATCAAGACGTCATCAAACATGGAAACGGGAGAAAACTTTTCTGCTAAAATCAATCAAGGTGGTGGGACTATCCATGTTGAGTCGGATTTGACAGGACTAAAAGACTAGCTTTTAAAAAGACACAGGTATTAAAAATTCTGAAATGAAACATAAAACAACAAGATTTTTCTTTTACAGTTTACTTTTACTCGTTCTTGCCGGTTGTACGCCGAACGTGGTGAACCGGACAGCCGAACGGC
>CAZANK010000758.1:0-1783 GCA_964486235.1 uncultured Prolixibacteraceae bacterium
CTGCTCATATCTTCGGATTTATGAATAAAGTCTGTTTTGTCGACGTTGACGATCAGTATTTTCCCTTCCTTGTAGCGATTAATCCAGGCTTCGTAGCGCTCGTTCAACTGTTTCAGGTAGTCCAGTCTGATTGAGTTCTCGTACTCGCGCCCGCGTTGTTGGATCTGGTTAACCAGGGTGGGGACCGAAGCCCGCAGATAAATGAGCAGATCGGGCGCTTTGATCAGCTTACTCATCAGGCTAAACAGGTTTTTATAGTTTTGAAAATCACGGGTGGACATAAGTCCCATGGCATGAAGATTCGGCGCGAAAATCTCCGCGTCTTCATAAATCGTCCGGTCCTGGATCACGGTCTTTCCCGACTCAAGAATCGTCAATACCTGATTGAACCGGTTATTCAAAAAGTAGATCTGCAGATTAAAGGACCAACGTTGCATGTCCTCGTAAAAGTCATTCAGGTAAGGGTTGTCATCCGCGTATTCATAATGCGCTGTCCATCCGTAATGTTTGGACAAAAGCTCGGTCAGGGTAGTCTTTCCGGCGCCAATATTTCCCGCAACAGCGATATACATGTCGTTAATTTATAAGTTTCAGAAGCTCTTCAAGATAGTTCCTGTCGTTTGATAACCGGGGGATTTTATTTTGTCCGCCCATCTTCCCCCTTATTTTCATCCACTCATAAAACAAACCTTTTGGAGCGACAACAAGAGATGGGCGTTCCAGCGTCAGGTTTCTATGTCGTTTGGCTTCATAATCCGAATTCAGGGTCTTCAGGGTCCCGTCCAACACCGAGATAAAATGATCCAGGTCGTCTGGTCCCTGATCGAATTCAATGATCCACTGGTGAGCGCCCTTCCGGGCTTCTGACATGAAAATCGGGCCGGCTGTATACTCGAGGATGCGGGCATGGGTCCGGGCACAGGCTGTTTTAAGGGCTTCTTCCGCATTGTCAATGATCAGCTCCTCGCCAAAGGCATTAATGAAATGCTTAGTCCTTCCTGTAATTTTGATTTTGAAAGGATTTTTGGATGTGAAACGAACGGTATCCCCGATAATGTATCGCCACAATCCGCCATTGGTGCTGATCACCATGGCATAGTTTTCGCCCGGGATCACCTCTTCAAGCGAAAGTGCAGGCGGGTTCTGCAGGTGAAACTGGTCCATCGGGATAAACTCGTAGTAAATGCCGTAATCGAGCATGAGCAGCATGTCGTCGCCGGATGGGTCATCCTGGATGGCAAAAAAACCTTCCGAGGCGTTGTAGGTTTCCATATACTTCATGGATGCCGAAGGAATGATCCTGCGGTATTGTTCCCGGTAAGGATCAAACTTGATCCCGCCGTGGATGAAGACCTCCAGGTTGGGCCAAACTTCGAGGATATGGTCTTTGCCGGTCGTTTCCAGTACGCGGCGCAGCAATACCAGGTACCACGACGGAACACCCGAGAGCGCCGTCACATTCTCATGAACGGACTCCTGGATGATCTTCTCTACCTTCTCTTCAAATTCCTCAATTAAGGCCACTTCGGTGGCCGGGGTCTTGTAAAAATCGGTCCAGAAAGGCGTGTTTTCCAGCAGGATGGCCGAAAGATCACCATAATAGGAGTTGTTGCTGTACTGGTTAACCTGATGACTGCCGCCCAGGATCAGGGTCTTGCCGGAGAGTACTTTCGATTCAGGATTGTTTTTCAGGTAAAGGGCAAAGACGACCTTCGCGCCCCGGTAATGAACGTCTTCACGCGACTGCTTGCTTACGGGGCTGAACTTCCTTTTGTCGTTCGTC
>CAZANK010000759.1:0-1780 GCA_964486235.1 uncultured Prolixibacteraceae bacterium
AAACCTGAATGGGCTGATCCACTTTGTGGAGGATGATAAAATTGACACCATCCTGTTTAAGCTGGAGCAAGACCGGCAGGCAGACCAGTTTTACTTTTACCGGTCGCCCAAACGGGTTTCCGACAGCCTGTCGGTTCCCGGCTATGTTTCTCAAAACAGTTTAAATGAACGTTTGAAACAAATTGACCGTTCCGTAAAGGGCAGTATTGTGAAGGGCCAAATACCCGTTCCGGAAGAGTTGTTTCTGGATATGGATTCCCGGCTGAAGCTGGTTCCGAAGAATGACGCGGAATGGCTGATCAGGAATTCCAAAATCACGCTGCCTGACAGTTTGAAGACCTTTAGCGCCATCCCGGATTCATTGATGACCAGCCCTGCCGATTTCAGGAGAATTCAGCGTTTGGACAGCACCAGACGGGCGCTTTTGGAGAAAGCAAGGGTCGAGTACAACAACAAGATCAGGAACCATTATATTGATTCCGTCAGTAACGCTTACCGTCATGATTATGTGGAGGCCTATTCCAGGAGGGTCCGGAAAGCATTTGCCGACTCGGTCCGGAGGGAGAACGACAACAGGCTGGTTCAGTTTAACGATTCGGTGATGAAGGTCGTGAATGATTCGGTCCGTCATGTGCTGCAGGTTCTCGCGTCTTATGCCGCGAAGGATTCCGTATTGGTCTGGCTGCACAATTCTGACCGGGATTCGGTTAAGATATGGTTGAGAAACGATGATCCTTATTTCAGCAGGATATTCGTGAAGAATGAGCAAAATGATTCCCTGGGGATCCGGGTGGAGAACACCGGTAAAAATTCCATGCGCCTGCTGATTGACGACGGGGTGACTTTTTCAAGATTTGCCAAAAGGCAAACCAAGGACATCAACCTTCCAAAGTTTCAGGCCGAATCGTCGTTGAGGAAGGTGCAGCAGCGGTACGATATTGTGACGCCCTGGACCCTGACCGCCAAAACGAACCTGAGTTTCACGCAGACTTCTCTCAGTAATTGGAAAGCAGGGGGCGATAATTCCCTGGCGTTTTTGTTCGTCTTTAACGGCGCTGCCGATTATGCAAAGAATAATGTCACCTGGAGAAATTCCATGCAGTTGCGCAACGGGTGGATCAAGCCGGGGGGCGATAAAATTGAAAAAAATGACGATGCGCTTGAACTGGTTTCCCGTTTCGGGTTGAAGGCCGCCCAAAAATGGTATTATTCGGCCGAAGGCGATTTTCGAACCCAGCTTTTTAATGGGTACAGGTATCCGAACCGCGAAACCAAGATATCCGCGTTCCTGTCGCCCGCCTACCTGGTGCTCAAGTTAGGTATGGATTACAATCCCAAGAAGAGTTTATCCCTTTTGTTATCACCTTTCAGTGCCAAAATGACGTATGTGAAGGATACGGCCAATGTGAATCCGACGAGCTACGGCATTGAGAAGGGTAAAGATACTTACTGGCAGGCGGGTCTTGCCACCGACTTGAACTGGACCAAACAGATTACGCCTGACGTCAGCTACAGCACCAAGTATAACATGTTCCTGAATTACCGTTCGCCGTTGAGCAAGTTCGATATTCGCTGGGAAAACAACCTCAGCGTCCAGTTGAGTACCTTTATTAATATGAATATCCGGTATTACCTGGTTTACGATGATGATGCAAAATTCAAGACAGGAAGGATTGACCCCGTCACCGAAAAGGAAATCCTGAAAGCAAAATGGCAGATGAAAGAATTGATTTCGATCGGCTTTTCGTATACCTTGAATAAAAAAGTGTACCGGAGAAAG
>CAZANK010000760.1:0-1779 GCA_964486235.1 uncultured Prolixibacteraceae bacterium
GTTGATGGCTGTGGAAGATGCTTCCACGGCCAACGGATGTCCCAGTTTCATTGCCGAAAAGACGACGTCCAGAACGTGACAGGCCATGTCGCCCAGCGCGCCGGTGCCGAAGTCCCACCACCCGCGCCAGTCCCACGGATGATACATCCGGTGATACGGGCGCATGGGTGCCGGACCGATGAACAAATCCCAGTCAATATGTTCGGGCACCCACATCCCCTTTTCGGGACGGGTCAAGCCCTGCGGCCAGATCGGACGGTCAGTCCAGGCATCCACATGTGTCACCTCGCCGATGGCGCCGCTCCAGATACACTCGCATACCTCGCTCACGTTGTCGCTTGAATGGCCTTCGTTGCCCATTTGCGTGACCACTTTATACCTGCGTGAGGCTTCGAGCAACACCCGTGATTCATAGACGGAGTGGGTCAGGGGTTTTTGCACATACACGTGTTTGCCCAGTTGCATGGCCGCCAGTGCGCACACGGCATGGGTGTGGTCGGGCGTGGCGATGACCACAGCATCGATGCTTTTGCCCATTTCCTCAAGCATCCTGCGGAAATCGACATAGCGTTTGGCGTCAGGGTAGGTGTCAAAACATTTTTTTGCATATTGCCAGTCGATGTCGCATAAGGCTACAATGTTCTCTGAGCTCATATTCCGGAGATTGGTCTCTCCTTTTCCACCCACGCCGATGCCGGCAATATGGAGTTTGTCACTTGGGGCGCGATGACCCAACCCGCTTACGGCGTAACCCGGAACGATAGTAAACAGGCCGGCAGTGGTTGCCGATGTCCGGATAAACCGGCGCCGGGAAATCGTTGATGAGTTCATA
The DNA here is from genome assembly GCA_964486235.1 of uncultured Prolixibacteraceae bacterium. Taxonomy (GTDB): domain Bacteria; phylum Bacteroidota; class Bacteroidia; order Bacteroidales; family Prolixibacteraceae; genus JBCFBK01. Next base: position 833 of record CAZANK010000760.1, read on the forward strand.
ATTCCTTGATTTTAATATTTTTGTACCAAATTAACGCCTGACCGTGCTTCCCCTGAAAGCCGATATATCCTTGTGTTGGTAACTCCGCGTAAGGCTTCGGCAACCAGGAAGGGATTTCCGAACCGTCCGGGTTCGTGGTCCCCGAAGTCCAGAGGCTCATGTCCATGTTGATGATTTTCTTCCCGTTCAAAGCAACCCGGATGTTCTTGCCTTTTGCCGTGATTTTCATCCTGTTCCATTCGCCCGGCTTTTTGACCACCCGGAACGCCGATGGGGCGAGGTGACCGTACACGGCTCCGCACGAACCGGTCGAGGCCTTTTCAGCCGAAGGATCGCAATAATCGTCCGCGATCTGGATTTCAACAGCATTGGGGATCCAGTCCTTCTTATCGGTACAGTAAATGACTACGCCGCTGTTCGTACATTTGTCGGTTTTAAACTCCAGGTCGAGTTCAAAGTTTTCATACTCCTTCTTTGTCCAGATCGCCTGGTCGGCGGTGGCTGAGATCACACCGTCTTTGTCTTCAGACCAGACCGCAGGATCATAATCGGCATTGGTCAGACAGGTGTCAAACAAAGGCTGCCAGCCTTTGGCCTTTTTTGCCTGTCCAAACGAAATCATGCTAAAAGATGTGCAAAGCAACGTCCAAAAAATCATTTTTTTCATAATACATCCAATTTGCTTGGTTTTAGAATTTTGGTATAATGGGAAATAACTTACTGATAATCATCAAAAAATTCTGAATATTCCGGATATGATCCGGAACATCAATTTACGAAAAATTCCGTAATGTATTAACTTGCCGGAACAAAAAACGTGGGTGCGGGAAAAAACGGTGAATGCGTTATGTTTTTCGTACCAGATCGACGTAGGAATAGTCGAAGTTATTTTGATCATCATGATGATCTTCCCTGAAGACTTCTTCCCATTCTTCGTCAGGAATACC
>CAZANK010000761.1:0-1771 GCA_964486235.1 uncultured Prolixibacteraceae bacterium
GTTTTTGCGGTTATAAACCCCATCATCGATATCCCGGTTAATGATTTTTCTGTCGCATACATTTCACCTGTTTCACTTTTCGTATACAGTTCAGGGACTATCTTTTTATAATCGATACCCGCCCCGGTATGTATTTTTGAAGAATCACTGCCACATTGCAACTGGACGTGAAGATTAGGGATTCCCGAGTTCCTTAAATATTGAGACCCCGGGCCATCGGGGCCTGTACCTGTAAAATCCCTTTGCGAAAGCATACTACCTATTATCTTCAGCTTCCCCATTGTTTGAACAACGCGGACTTGCGGGTTGCGGGACATCGGATGGAACGGGGCTCCGGCACTAAAAGCGACCACACCGGGGAAAAACCCCGGTATTGACATCGGATGCCAGTACTGACCTGCCAGTAATTCTGTTCTTCCCCAGTCAAACTTCATATAAGCGCTAAACAACCTAAAGCCATTTAAGTCACTAAAATTTTTATTCTCATTCCCGTAAAAATCTGCTTCGACCAATCCACTTGCCCGAGCTCCAAGGAAAGAAGGTCCTGTTATACTGCTCCTCAAACGGGAATGGATGGATAGCATATTCAGGCTGCGTGCGGCATTGACATCTTTCCCATTGGCATCATACAAAACATTTTCAGGATACAACACCACCAGCGCTTCCCGCACATTGACCGTCTGACGCGTATCTGCAAATAATTCATACTTGATAAAACCTGAAAACTTAATTTTAAGATTTGTCTTTTCATTCTTACTGATTTGGGAGTAACTATTCATAAACATGAATAGAAAAAATGCAAAAAGAACCCCTCCCTTTTGTCTGTACAAACAGCAATTTCCTAATCCGGGTTTGTCACTACATTTCTTGTATCTATCTATATCCGTCTTCATGTTATCGCATCGCAAATTCAAGTTCCATTTAAAGTTTAACATTGCCGGGTCTGTAATTACTTTTTCAGGATTGGATAACAGGTAAATGCATCCCGCAATTCACCTTTTACCTCGTAATAAGGCATATATAGCATTTTATCTTCCCCCCTATCATTGATCATGAAATGCAACGGCTGACCAGTTACAGGGATCAATTTCCCCGGCAGTTCCTTTTCAGTTAGCAAAATGTTGGCTACGCCGTTCCTTTGAACACTCTTTCCAACAACAGCCATCAATATCGGACCGTATTCCAAGGCATAGGCTTCTTTTCCCCAAAATCCCTCTTCTATCCCTGCATATTTTGTCAGCCTGAAACTCATAGGGAGGGTAAAGCCAATTTCATCTTTGTCTTTCCATGTACGTGTTAAAGTAATATAGGTGCCTGGATCACCGGCCGCCTGTTTCTTTCCGTTTATAAATATATCCATCGGTTTTGCAGCCCATCCCGGAACACGAACCCTGATTTTTGCTTTTACCGGCTTTTCCATCAAGAATTGCATTTTGACTTCCGGATCATACGGGAAAGCTGTGTGTTGTGCAAGTTTCAACTTCCCTCCGCCTTGTTCCCAAATGATCTCAGATTCGTTAAACAAATCAACATAAATACCGTCGTCCGAAATTTTGTAGATAAACTCGGGCAATGCACCCAGCAAACGTGTCCCCTGTCCTTCGCAACAGGTGTTCCGGCATTCTTCTTCATGCGAACGCTTCGGTGCAATAAGATGTGCATGATACAGGATATCTCCGTTCTCACACTGGTTGGCAGCGCCAACATTATAAATGCCCTTTTCTATTTCGGCAGTATATTTTTCCTCTTCCGGGTATAACAAACGAAACTG
>CAZANK010000762.1:0-1768 GCA_964486235.1 uncultured Prolixibacteraceae bacterium
CCTTTCTCTCAGTTCGTTAAGGTAATCCAGTGCCTTCTCATAGTCTCCCGCACGTCCATGTGCCTCGGCCGCGATCAGATAAGTCTCACCCAAACGCATCAGAAACCAGTCCCTTGTTCCTGCTGTCGATTCTGTGCTTTCTCTGAAAGGATCCAAATGCAACCGGACAGGAAGAAAATATAACTGCGTGAATTTATTCCGGGGAAACCAATGGTAAGGCCTTTTGGCAATCTCGGCATCCGGCACATTCTTATCCATCGAAAAGACCAATGCCGTGTCTCCTTCACCAAATTTCGGCTTACCAACAAGATCAGGACTGGGTGCGTTGGCAGCTGTCCATTTCGGAGCGGCGCCGGGATTATTGCAGTAATAAACCGTCTGGAAGCTTTTATAAAACCGGGAGTCGTTTTTCCTGTCAAAGATATCCATCAGGTAATCTGTGGCCTGAATCCTCGTTGCCGACGTCCCGTTTTCCATACTTCTCAGAATTCCCGGAAATTGCTGATAAGCGCACAAGAACACCCGATGCATGTAATTTGGAACGGCATTCGCTATTTTGTTGGTAGTAAACTGCACGGCAAAAATGATCTCTTTGTTCTTTTGATTGGAAGGGTCAAAAACATCGGCGTAATCATTTAACAATTGATAATCACCCGAATGAATGACCTGATCAGCATAATAGGCGGCGCTGTCTATATCCGTTGACTGCTGGCCACGCTGGTCCGCGACGGCGCTCCCGCGGGTAAGGTAAACTTTTGCCAACAAGTGGCGGGCAGCTCCCTGTGTCGCTCTGCCATATTCACTCTGCGTCCCGGGCAAGTACGTCTGGGCATACACCAAATCTCCGATAATGGCTTTGTAAACCTCTGCAACCGGTGCTCTTTTGATGTCTGTCATGACCGAAATGTTCTCGTCCAACAGTAAGGGAATCCGGCCAAAAGTCTGCACAAGGTAAAAATAATAATAGGCGCGCAGGAAACGGGCTTCAGACTCCCGGATGTTTTTATCACTGTCAGTCTTCAGAAAATCAGTACCGCCGTCGAATGCCGGGATCCGGTTAATGCTGACATTACAGCAGTTAATGGCATTGTAATATTCTGTCCATACGTTATGAAACATGCTCTGGTTGGCATCCATCGTTGCATCGTACCGATGGAAGGCTCGGTAGCTCCCCGCTCCCACATCACGGTGGGTATCCGTACCAAACGAGCCCAGTGTAAGTCCGATTTCATTCGTGGTATAAATGTAACGCAGCGGCGCGTAACATGCCCATAAAAGGTCCTCCAGCCCTTTCTCCGTATCATAGTAGTCGTACGAGATACCAGAGACCAGTTCTTCGTCCAGAAAATCGTTACAGGAGGATAAAACGACCAAATATGCGATAATCAATAGAAGTGTTTTTTTCATCGGTGTGTGTTTTTTCAATTTAGAACGTGATATTTAAGCCAAATAGCACTCTTTTTGTACTTGGGGTTGTTGTTTCTCCGTTTCGGCTTGACCCGTTTTCCGGATCAAGGCCTGTGTAGTCGGTAAAAACAAAAGGATCCTCAACGGTCATATATAATCTGCACCGCTGCAGCATGATCCTTCTTGTCAGCGAAGAAGGCAGCACGTATCCCAGTGTCATATTTTTCAACTTCACAAATGAACCGTCCTCATAGGTCAGGATATTGACATACGGAGGCTTTTGCTCGTTTCTGTCGGGCCGGGGATACTCATTACTCGGGTTGGTCGGCGTCCAGAAGTTGACATCCAGGCTATTGGTCCG
>CAZANK010000763.1:0-1766 GCA_964486235.1 uncultured Prolixibacteraceae bacterium
CAACAAGAACGTTAGCAGGCGTTGCGCCTAAACATTTTGAACTGTGGGCAACGAATGAACTTCCGGAGGGGGGACCAACGAAATTCAGTAACAGGATGGAAAGTCTTGCCTATTGGACAGGATGGCCGCAGGTTGACGGTTATAACGGATGGCATGAAGGCTGGGATTTAGTCGCCGACTGCTGGTGCGTGCCTCCTTCCGGGCAAACAGATGTTTTAAAGGTAACCGCCGATGAGGTGGCGTGGGCCAAGGCCAATGGATTTGAATTTGATATTTATCCGGAATTTACCACGAAACCTTACCGCTACCTGAGATTTGTCGTGAAACTGTCGTGGAGTGAATCAAATAGCTTTGTGCAGGTTGGCGACGTGGAGTTTTGGGGAAGAGAAGTCTCTGAATAAAGAAGTTTATTGCCGGTGAAATGGGATCAACTTATTGCCGGTTTTATCCTTTCCCGCCGATGACAAACCGGAATACCTCAAAGGGGACTTCTTTTCCCTTTGAGGTATCGATTTTCCTGATCACACGAACGTATTTCTCCGGATGGATGTTCCGGTGATTTCGATCCACGGTGATGGAGACAGCGTGGTTCCGAACGGTTAGTCGTATGCCATTCAAAAAAAATGCAGGGAAAAGCGGGATATTCCGGTTCAGCAAAACAATGTTCTTTTATTTTTTGATAGTTTTGTTTAACCTATCAAAGAGCGAATGTTGGATGATGAAAAATATTTACTTGAACGAATAAAAACGGGCGACGAAGCCGCGTTCAAAGTCATTTACAACAAATATGCCCCTCGTTTATATTACTTCATTCACGAGTATATTCCTTTGACCGATATTGTCGAGAACATCATTCAGGATACCTTGATGGCGCTCTGGAACAAAAAGTCGGAGCTGGCCGACGAGACGAATCTGGGAGCCTACCTGTTTACGATTGCAAAAAATAACTGTTTGTACAAACTTCGCGATCAACGGTATCACCAAAAGATATTTGAATCGTCAGGCGTTGACGCGATGGAATTAAACGCGAACCAATATGCCATGAACAGGCTCGATACGTCGCGGCTTACATTCATGGAAATCGAAGAGATCATTGAAAGAACACTCGCCCAATTGCCTCCCCAATGCAAAACCGTTTTTACAAAGAGCCGTTTTGATGACAGGAAAAACAAGGAAATTGCCGAAGAACTGGGAATTTCGGTCAAGGCCGTCGAAGGGCACATCACCAAGGCATTAAAACTGTTCCGTGTGGCTTTGAAAGATTATCTTTCGATTGTCGCCTATTTATTTATTCCCTGAACACCCAGGTGGCAGGGATTGCAGTTTTGCGTTCTTCTTCTAAATATTTAAAAATGTATGAAGCAAAAAAAAAAGCAACCTGGAGCTAGGGTATTCGTTGGTTCGTGCTTTATCCTTGAAGAACAAACAAGATGGATGACATAGAAAAAATAGCAGCGATTGTGACGGGAAGCGTGAAAGGAAAATCCAGGAAGGACTTTTTTTCGGCATTTGACACTGCGCCGGAGAAGAAAAAGGAAGAATTCAGCAAGCTCAAAAATGCGTGGGCATGCTTATCCGCTACAAAGCCGATGCCTGAATACCAGGTGGAAAATCTGTACCTGAATTTTAAAAGGCAATTGGCCGAAAAACGAAAATTGCCCAGGATGAGGACACTCAGTCTTTTAAAATACGCGGCGGTTTTTGTTTTCGCGGTGGTTTTATCGGCTTTCTTCTTCTATTGGCAGGCTGGCAGGACTCCGACTTCA
>CAZANK010000764.1:0-1765 GCA_964486235.1 uncultured Prolixibacteraceae bacterium
AAATCAAACCATTTCCTTTCTTCCGGTTCCCGTTCTCCGTTCTCCGCTCTCCTGTCTGCGGTCTCCGGTTTCCGGTCTTCTTTTTCGTATCTTTGCCAAAAAAGGAAGTGCATGACCGGAAAAGATTTGAAAATAGTGTTTATGGGCACCCCTGAGTTTGCCGTAGCCAGCCTGAAGAAACTGGTCGAAAATGAATACAGGGTTGTCGGAGTGATTACTGCTCCTGACAAACCGGCGGGCCGGGGAATGAAAATGCAGGAACCGGATGTCAAGAAGTACGCGGCAAAAGTCGGAATACCTGTTTTGCAGCCTGAAAAACTCAGGAATCCGGAGTTTATCCGTGAACTTGAAGACTTTGGAGCAGACCTGCAGGTCGTGGTGGCTTTCCGGATGTTGCCCGAGGTGGTCTGGCGGATGCCACGCCTGGGAACCTTTAACCTGCACGGCTCGCTTCTTCCGCAGTACCGCGGGGCAGCCCCGTTAAACCGGGCCATCATAAACGGCGAAAAGGAAACCGGCGTCACGACCTTTTTGCTGGATCATGAAGTTGATACCGGACGCATCCTCTTCAGCGAGAAGACCGACATTGGCGACCATGATACCGTTGGCGATCTTCATGACCGTTTGATGGAAATCGGTGCAGGATTGGTTTTGAAAACCGTTGACGCGATCGCCGAAGGGAGCTATACCACCAGGAGTCAGGATGAGATACTGACCGGGCCGTTGAAATATGCGCCCAAGCTTTTCAAGGAAGATTGTCAGATTGATTGGAATAAGTCAGGGGAACAGGTCCGGAACCTCATCCGGGGATTGTCTCCTTATCCGGGCGCGTGGACGGAGCTTTCCGATTCCGCCGGACAAATTTCCACCCTGAAAATTTATTTTGCCCGATTTAGCCCTGCTCCCGGAGTCGTGCCGGGCACAATCTTCACCGACGGAAAGGAAATCTTAAAAATTGCGGCTGCAGACGGCTGGCTGGAACTGACCGACCTTCAGTCGTCCGGGAAAAGACGGATGAAAACCGGGGAATTCCTTCGCGGATTCCACGGAATTTTTGAGATGCGGGTCGTGGATAGCGAGTCATGAGTGGTCACTCCCCTGACTGATAACCATTACTCGCTACTCAGGACTTGCGACTATCGTGGACTTTTATCCCTTAAATAAATCACCGTGCCAACGGGGGGATTCTCGTTTTTACCCAGCCGGTTCCTCTTGAGCAAAGGTTTGAGTTTAATACCATATACCTGCGACACATACTGCATCGTTTCACCGGCGTCGAGTGTGTGGGTGTCCAGGCCTTTCGCCGCCTTTCTGGCTTTTGCCTCCAGGTAAAGGATTTCGTTTTCGACCGGTTGCCTGCCGGACGGATAATCATTGAAATGGTACATTTGCCAGGGTTTCAGGTTGAATTCCGCGGCAAGACTTTCCATCGTGTCGCCGGCCTTGACCACAATCGTTTTCAGTTCATTCCGCAACACAACCTTCCGGGTCTGATAGGGGTTAATGAGCGCATGATTGGCGCCCGTTGTTCCACGATGACTGAAACGACCTAATTGAGCGGGATCAGTCACCAGATCATACTGGTATAACTGGTATTCTTCCACGATGCGGATCAGCTCGTGTGCATAATGCGGATTGGTTGCGTAACCTGCCCTTTTTAATCCGTGTGCCCAACCCTTGTAATCCGTGATCGTCAACTTAAACAGACCGGCATACCGCGGATTCGCTGACAGGAAATTACTGTGATCGACATAAGACTCTTCAA
>CAZANK010000765.1:0-1764 GCA_964486235.1 uncultured Prolixibacteraceae bacterium
GAGATAGGCCGATTGTCCTGCCAATTGCTTTGCGGCATGGGGGTGCGGAGGATATCCTGCCTGGTCCCGTCGGCCAGGACGGCTTGTATGGTCACCACCACACCTGGTTCGTAACACCAGTGATGGTTGAATCCCTCGACATTTGAAAATTCCACAGTCCGGACCGTAACCACATCCGGGAACGTTACTTCCACCCACGTAGGTTCGCCTTTAGGTGCAGGGGGAAGCGACAGGCTGCCTTCGGGTCTTCCCTGGAGACAATCTTCCCAGCGAAATTCAGGCCGGTTGCTTTGAATGGTCATTGGCTGAAGCGGCTCACCGGTGTCATCCTGCGGAGTGGGAAACGCCAGTACAGCGATGTCGCGGTAATCGCGCCACTCCTCGTCCGTTTGATCCGGCAATGGCAGCACGACCGTTGTTGACCCGGCCACCACATCGGTGCGACTCCAAGCGAGGTGCCTCATCGCCATGGAAGGCTCGATCCAGGGACCACCCGACATCGCCCAGCCGGGACAGTTCTGCATGGTAAAGCGTAATCCCAGCCGGCGACATTCTTCCCCCACATGCCGTATCGCATCATCCCATAACGGACTCAGACACGTGATCTGCTCCTCCACGCCCGGCCATGATCCGCCAAACTGCCCTTGACACAACTGGATGCCCGAAAACCCGGCACCGGCAATGGCCTCCAGGTCTGCGGTAATCCCCGTTTTTGAAACGTTACCGCCAATCAAATGGAACCACGTTTCAGGATGGTAAACCGGAGGCAGCGACTGAAAAGTCTCCCGGTCAGAGTCCCCAAAAGGAGCCTGAAGCACTTCCCTGGAGGGTACTCCCACCATTTGCAAACCCCCTGGGTCTGCACAGGCAAAGCAGGCAATAGTGAGTATTCCTGCCAATAAATGTCTTGACTTATCGGTCCGTTTCATTTTTTATAAACAACTCAGGTCCCGGAGGGTCGTCCGGTTCCTTTCATGCTTCCTTCTTTTTATTGAATACCAGTGTTCAGGAACTATTTCACCAGCGCGGTGCGGCAGTAGTCCACGCATTTGGCCACCTCTTTGACAGCGTCAGAACCCTCGGGAATGGTATATTCCAGTTCAATGTCGCAGGTGATGGGCCATTTGTTCTTCTGCACCAGTTGAAGGATTTCCCGAACAGGGGTGTCACCCTTTCCAAACTCCCGGTTCTTATCCGGATCAGCGGCCGTTGGACCGGTCTTATCTTTGATGTGAATGCTGGCAATCCGGTCGTGAAGCCGTTCGATCAGCACACAGGGGTCATTGCCCGTGGCTCCGAAATAATGACCGGCATCCAGGTTCAGCATCAGCATAGGGCCATAAGCCAAAATATTGTCAAAGCTGAAATCCGGATTTCCCGGTTGACCGTGGTTGTGAAAAATGACATACAGCTTGCGCTTTTCAGCAAAAGGGGCCATCCGCTTGGCTGCGTCTTCCGAAATTTCCATGGTGATACCCTTGGCGCCAAGAGTTTTACAGACATTAAAGGCATAATCGATTTCTGCATCTGACCACTTCGGGTCTCCCAGTTTCAGAATATCAATCTTCACCCCTTTGGCACTGAACATTTTTTTGATTTCCTTAAACTTATCCATCGGAACAGAAGTACGCCATTCGGCAAGCGCTTTACGATCCTTGCCCTCCGGAACGCCTGCAAAAACCTCCACAGGCCCGCCCATCAGTTCAACAGAACTTAACCCGGATTGAACGACATAATCCAGAACAGCGGGCAAGGATTGATCGG
>CAZANK010000766.1:0-1764 GCA_964486235.1 uncultured Prolixibacteraceae bacterium
CTTTGCCAACCAGGTTCCAACCCAATGACATCAAGAGGAAACCCTTTTTCCCGAAAAGCTTCAATTTCAGCAAAGACCTGTTTATCCGTGTAAAGCGTAGGAACCCGTTGAATAAATCCAAGTCCCCAACGAGGCGGCAAACATCCGCCTCCATTGAAGAGATTAAATCGCTTAACAGCATCTAAAGCAGTAGGTCCCGCGAAAATATAAATTTCACAACCGTCGGTTGGAATAACCATTTCAACGGCATCTGAGTAAGGCCGATCCGTCCAGTTTTGATCTGTATTGCGGTCACGCGGGAGTTCAGCTTCAGGACTATCTCTCCTCGCAGCAGTTCCGGCATATACTGTCATATAACGGGCGCTGTTTACCAAAACTCCATAGCCTTGATCTGATATATAAAAAGGGACTGGCGCGTGAGTGCGGCCGTTATCCGTTTCACCATAATGATCGACATGCAAATTCAGAACCCGGTTTCGCTGGAACACCGTTTTAAAGTTCAGCCCAAAGCCATATAGTTGTTCATCTTTCGCTAAGGGAAACCGCAAAAAAACTTTCCCGTCAGAAGTCTCACCTGTAATTTTCGTTTTAGACAGGGGAAAATCCTCCTGTCCAAGTTTGGATAACGCCGGCAGATTAGGTTGAACTCCGGCTGCTGTTAATAAATCATAATCCTCCGGAGTTCCCACTTCTGCCTTCCATACTCCGGGAGCTACCAGGCTCCATTCCAGGTTTTTGGACAACGAAGCAAAAGAAAGCGTGATGCAGGTTATAAAAAAGAATACGCGTTTCATGCTGTTTACCATTAATTTATTTCAAGGCAATAACACAAGATCTTAATTCAAAACAAAGCTTTTCGGCGCATAAGCTTTCAAATCAAATGACAGCTTATTGTCATGAATTTTAAGGGGTTTTCCCGTTTTTTCTCCTCTCAGATTCACGGGGATCGCTGTGGTAAAGGTGGATCCGGAAGGCAAAACCACGTCCAGTATTCCTGATGTTCCGCCTTGTTCCCAAACTCGGAGGATTGTTCCTTCTCCGTCCGGGTTTGGTCCGAATGCACTAAGGGAAATACCTTTGCGTGAAAAAGAAATACCCTCCCCGGTAACGGGCAATTGCCCGTTCTTTACCTCCGAAGCGGATGCCATCAAAGGCACCCTTGTTTCCATAGCAGGTGTGAACAACCCACTTTCCGAAGAAAATTTGTCGAATGTCCAAATACGCACTTTTGCGCTCATGCGCTGGCCATTACCAATCCAAGCCCTGAAGTTCGTACGCCAGTGGTTATTATAGAGATTTAAGTATATATAGGGCTTGTCCGGCTCATACCGTTTGCTGAATTTATACTCACCAGGTTCTCCCAAACTAACCAATGGCACATCAGGAGAGCAGATACCAACACCACCTCCTGTTTTATCATCATAAACAGCTAGGCCATGATTCACCCACCAAAAATGATAATTGGCATTATCAGTGATCATGTCTTTTACCGGATCAGTATCGGCGCCTATGCGTCCTAACCGGAATCTGGGGTTATCGCATCTAAACGGGAGGCATATCCAACCCGCTTCCGGCCATATATCAGGCTGTTTTTGCCAACTGACATCAAGATCTGCAAAAGGCTGACAGTCTGAAAGCGTCAGAGAAATGGATATTTTTTGGGGCTCACCGGGACCGGGAATCGTACCCGTCATTGTTGCCTTGACATCAATCGCAGATTTCTCAACAGTAAGTTTAAGACCCTCCGGCAAAGCAGAACTGTAA
>CAZANK010000767.1:0-1763 GCA_964486235.1 uncultured Prolixibacteraceae bacterium
TGGGTAGCTGGGAAGATGGATTCATTCCCTTTAGCAACAACTTCAATTACAACATTGGAGCGGGAATCCGTTACACTATCCCGTATTGGGGAGGAAGCAGTTTTAAAGTAAAAATGCTGCAAAGCGATATAAAAGTGGAACAATTTGCCGATGAAAAGAATCAGGCTTTCCTCGAAAAAAAACAGGAAATTGAAACCACACTGAACGAAATTGAAGACAGGAAAACGGAAGTTCTCAATAATGAAAAAATTATCCGGCTGGCCGATGAAACCCTGAAAAATGCCTGGGTGAAATACCAGGCGGGGCAGGGAACCATTGTGGATGTGCTTGATGCCGAATCGATTTTAACAGAAACCTCCATCGACTGGCAAAAATCAAAAGCCGCCTACCTGCAGGCGCTGGCAAAACTTCATTATTTAACCGGAAACGAGGATTATCCTTTTTAAAAAACCAAGAGATGAAACGAATCAAAAATACACTAATAGTAAGCCTTTTCCTGATTATTGCATTGTCATCGTGCCAAAAAAAAGAACAGGCCGGGGCGCAAAAACCTGCTCCTAAAATTCCCTTCGTAAAAGTTCAGCCAGCAGTTAAAACCAAAATGGTTTCGTACATCGAATTTACCGGAACGGTGCAGGCCAACATTGTAAGCGATGTAAAATCGCCGGTTGACGGGGTAATTGAATCGTTGGCTGCGCGCGAAAACGAGCCGGTAACAAAAGACAGGATTGTTGCAGTTATCAACCCTAACGACCGCTTGTCGCTAATTGCCAGCAACCAATTGGAAATTCAAAAACTGGAACAGCAAATCAAAAATGCCGGAGCCGAAAAAAGGATTGAGTTGCAACAGGAATTGGAGAAAGCTAAAAGCAACCTCGAATATGCAAAAAACATGTACCAGACAGTACCCGTGGTTTGTCCAATGGATGGGATGGTTACCTATCGGTGGCTTGATGCCGGGAACCAGGTGGGTGCCAAAGAAAAAATTATCACCATCAGCGATATGAACTCACTGGTTGTAAAAGCCGAGGTAAATGAGAGATATTTTGGGATGGTGCAACAGGGCAAAAAGTTACCCGTACTATTGGGCGCATATCCAGGCGATACGCTCACAGGAACCATTTCGCTGGTGTATCCGCAAATCGACCCGGTTACGCGTTCGGTGAAATTTGACATAAAAGTGCAAACCAACGGTAAGAAACTGTTGCCGGGAATGATGGCGACATTACGTCTTCCGGTTTCGTCCAGCGAAAATGCCATCGCCGTTCATCCCGATGCGGTGCTGACCAGCCCCGATAATTCGAATTTTGTGTTTGTTGCCGACTCCGACAGTGTAGTACATAAACGTATGGTAAGCATAGGTATTTCAGACGAAAAAAGAACTGAAATTACCACAGGACTGGTTGAAAAAGAAAGTATAGTGGTTATGGGCCAGGAAGTGTTGAAGGATAACCAGAAGGTAAAGATTACGGGAACTCCGAAAAAACTGTAAAATGAAGTTAACAGTACAATCTATAAAACGTCCGGCCGGTACTATCATGTTGATGATTGTGGTTATGGCGCTCGGTGTGGCCGGTTTTTTCCGCCTGCCAACCAACATGCTCCCCGATATTACTTACCCCATGGTGAAGGTGTACGTGTACTGGCCCGGTGCAACGCCCGAACAAATTGAAAACGAGATTGCTTCGGTGGTAGAACGTAAAATGGCTACAGTGGACAACCTCGATTATATTGAATCGACCAGTGAAGAAGGCGTTTATACC
>CAZANK010000768.1:0-1753 GCA_964486235.1 uncultured Prolixibacteraceae bacterium
AACTTTCCCCCCCGATTCCGGTTTCCAGGTCTTATCACTTTGGTCGTATTGATATTCAATACCCACTTTTATTTTTGTTTTCTCGTTGGAAACGTATTGCAATCCTGCACCGAAATTAGTTGTCGGGAAAAAGGTCCGCATGTTAAAAGTGGGGTCAGAACTGTTTCCGGGCATAACGTATTGCCCCCATGTTTGAAATTGCAGCTTGTTTGTAATAGCGTAACGCAACAGGAAGTTATTGCCTAAAACAATTTGTTTGGTTGAAAACAGATAACCGTATTGTGCGCTAATAGAAGCGCCATAATCTATGGCCAACCTGTTTGTTATGCTGAAACTTCCCAATGTCCCACCAAAATTTTGATAATTGCCCACCCCTGGAAACATTGGCATGAACAAAGAGGACGAGTCGTCTGACAGAATATTTAAATATTTCAATTCCCGATTAAAATTGAAGCTTGCTATTTTCGGGTCAATTGAACTTCCGTGGAGGCTTTCATCATAATTCCATAGTTCCGGCAGTGCCAGTTGCGGAGTAGGTTGAACCGGTTGTAACCACAAATCTCCTTTGTCCTGCATTGAACGGGGAACCGAAATTGTATCTTTTTGAAGTTCCTGTCCTTTTACCTGAAATACAGAGAAACATGGTATTACCAGAAAAATTATCCATAAATGCTTACGCTGCATATTTATCATTTTATAAGGAATACAATTAAGTCGTCAGAAACTCAATAAAAAGCCTAAATTTTATTAAAAAAACTTTATTCTGATTATGGGAAGTAAATCCGGCTTTGCACTCTGAACAGGAAAGTCTACCTTCGTCGTTTAATGACAAAAATCGACCAGCTCAGGCAACAAAGTCTTACCAACGATGAAATAGCCAGGGAATTAGAAACCACAAAACGGAATGTGGAAAGCCAGGTTAGTCTGGCTTTAAAAGAAGTACGCAGTGCTTTCAAACATTACCTTGTCATTCTTGTTTGAACTTTATCCCTTCTTCTTTGATGCGGTTATTCTGAAATGAATTAGGTTGAGAGAAAACGGTTCAGAACAGGTTTCCAAACCGGACCCCGAAGTTGATCGTCCGCTGCTGGGACGGACCGTAAATATAGCCAGCATCCCGGAATACGCCCCTGTCATAGTCTTTCTGTATCCGGTTAAAAATATTCTTTACCCCGGCATAAAACTGAATGGCTGTTTCATCGGTGACATGCAATTCGTACGAAAACAACAGGTCGGTCGTTAAAAACTGAGGCGTTTTTTTTAACAGCTCCCCCCCGATCACGTCGCCGCGGGTAATGGCATCCTCAACCGCCTGTTTTTCGTCACCCGAAAAGTCATCCGGATATGGCCCAAAATGCGGGACAACCATCGGCCCGGTATACGTGAACGACAGGGTGGTATTAAAATAATGGTTGGGTTTCCAGATCAACGTGGCGTAACCATAACGTTCAGGCGTGCGCATAAAGTCTTTTGAAACACTTTCGTCGTTGTCGCCCCAGTCCTGTGCCGATTCGTAACGACTTCGCTGAATCGTAAATCCCAGTTGCGTCTCCAGCTTTTCCATGATAAACGATTTCCATTCCAGATTAACCCCGCCAACAGATGCCCCATCCTTTGCATTGACCCGCATATAGGCAAAGTTCCCCTCATCGTCGAGCGGATAATATTTGTTGGCGAACGGGTCATTTAGCAAGGTATAAAATCCTTCCGCGAGAACATCATGATAGGAACTTCCCAGGCTGAAAACAGAATT
>CAZANK010000769.1:0-1742 GCA_964486235.1 uncultured Prolixibacteraceae bacterium
ATGAAAGCGATGGCCGACAGCGGCGAGTTTGACACCATGCTCATTGCCATGAACCACTGGAATGCAGCCAACAATCCGCAAAAACGCGAGGAGATGGCAATCCCGGCGGCTAAAGAAAAAGGGATGGGGGTGGTACTGATGAAAGTTGTCCGTCCGCGTGAAACCATTGCCAATCTCAACCCTACCGATCTGATTAAATATGCCCTTTCGCTCAAAGGGCCGGATGTGATTGTTTTAGGGCTGGACAGCATTGAGGTTGTGGATTCAAACCTTGAAATACTACGCAACTTCAAACCCATGGACGAAACAAAGATGAAAGAAATGGCAATGCACCTTACCCCGTTCTATAACCACGAAAACCTACCCTGGATGCAACCCGGATACCGGGATGGGAATTGGACGAGGTGTTGACGAACCAGGATTTCTGAAAAACCCACGGCAAAACGAATGAGGATGCTGACAATACATCTGAATTATTTTTAAAATCCAAAACAAATTAAGTATGAGAACAGTACTGCCAATTTTAATTAACCTGTTAATTTCATTTACCTTACTGGCACA
This sequence comes from uncultured Prolixibacteraceae bacterium, assembly GCA_964486235.1. GTDB lineage: Bacteria > Bacteroidota > Bacteroidia > Bacteroidales > Prolixibacteraceae > JBCFBK01. Next base: position 562 of record CAZANK010000769.1, read on the forward strand.
GTCCGGTAAAGTGTATGACAACCTTTCAATGGAAAGTGCGATTTTAAACAGCCAACGAAAATATGCTGTTTACCTGCCCCCTGATTACGAAACATCCCAGCGAAGCTACCCGGTACTTTATCTCCTCCATGGTGGTGGCGACGATCAAACCGGCTGGGTACAGTTTGGCGAAGTGTTGTATATAGCAGACCAATCCATAAAGGAAGGAAAGTGTACCCCTATGGTTATTGTGATGCCCGATGCCAATACCGGGAGACGGGGGTATTTTAATTCAGTAAAAGGGGACTGGCGTTACGAGGACTTCTTTTTTGACGAGTTCATGCCCTTTATAGAAGGGAAATACCGGATAAGGGCAGAAAAACGTTACCGGGCAATTGCGGGATTGTCGATGGGAGGCGGTGGCACCTTCATCTACGCTTTGCACCGCCCCGAACTGTTTTCATCGGCTTGTCCGTTAAGCGCCAGTTGCGGCCCCCTTAGTTTAGAAGATAAAGGAAGGTTTAGTTGGCCCAAGGAACCGGGAAATGATGGGGAAAGAAAAGAATTGTCAGAACAAGAGAAAGAAGAATATTTCAAAAAGTATAGTGTTCTGTATTTAGTGAAAAATATGCCGGAGGAACAGAAAAAAGCCGTACGCTGGTATATCGACTGTGGAGACGATGATTTTCTCTTTGAAGGGAACTCATTAGTCCACATTGCCATGCGCAAAAACGAGATTCCCCATGAATTCCGTATCCGGGACGGAGGGCATAACTGGACCTATTGGCGTTCGGCGCTGCCCGAAGTGCTGGGTTTTGTTTCGCAGGCTTTTCATCAATAGTGAACAGGAGCGTTAACAACCTCATAATTTGAACTGAATAATGAACGAAAAAGTAAAAGAACTGGCAAAGATGATCGACCACTCCATCCTTCATCCCACCCTAACCGATGAAGATTTGAGAAGGGAGTGTGAAACAGCCCGCAAATATGATGTCGCTTCGGTTTGTGTAAAACCATATGCCGTGATCCAGGCTGTTGAATTATTGAAAGGCTCCGATGTCCTGGTTGGTTGTGTAATTGGGTTCCCTGCCGGAAATTCAGCAATCGAAGTAAAAGTTTTTGAAGCAGAAAAAGCATGCAAAGACGGCGCAGTTGAAATTGATATGGTCATCAATATCGGAAAGGCCCTGCAAGGAGACTGG
>CAZANK010000770.1:0-1740 GCA_964486235.1 uncultured Prolixibacteraceae bacterium
TCCAGACGATGTTTCCCTATTTGCAGGATGCGCGGTTTAAGGTAACATCCCGCTTGATGAAATTGACCGGGAATCCTTGCGAGAAAGATTTTTGCTTACTGGCAAAATTCAAGCCCGCTCCTGATCAGGTATTGATCGATATTGGCGCCAACCGGGGACTAACGATTGTATCCATCTTGCTGTTCCGGAATATGCAGAATAAGATCATCGGATTTGAACCCAATTCCCTGGTTTTTGATAACTTGAAAAACAACTGCTTTATAAGGGGAAACAACAGGGTCACACTTTATCAATGTGGATTGAGCAATAACAGCGGAAATCTTCCCCTGTTTGTGCCTTTTTACCGGAAATGGATGTTTGACGGATTGGCATCGTTTGATTATCATTTAGCCAAGGATTGGCTGACAAAAAGGCTATGGGGATATGACCATCATAAGCTAAGCATAAAAAGGATTAATTGCGAGGTGAGAAAACTTGATGATTTCAACTTTAACCCTTACTTTATAAAAATTGATGTTCAGGGCTATGAACTTCAGGTTCTTCAGGGAGCGGAAAATACCATCCGAAAGCACAGGCCAATTCTCTTGATAGAATGTGTGAATGAACAGATCATTCAGTTTCTGGGACAGTTCGATTATTCGTGCTTCCATTATGACAACGGAATGCTTCAAAAGGGATTGGGAAAACTGAATACTTTTTGCATGACAGAAGAAAAATATTTGGAACTGATTACAGAAAAATCCAGAAATAACGAGACCGGGAGACTAAACGAATCGATATGAATGGATGTTCTTATTACATTTGTTCGGTGATTGGCGCACCAATTGAACGATAACTTCACCCGCAGAAATGAAATTTCAGAAAACAAGAAAAGCATGGATACACCGAAAGTAGATTATCAGATGGCCTACAAGCAGCTTCTGGATGAAAAAGCCGGGCTGGAAAAACAAAACCAGCTTTTGGAAAAACAAAATCAGATAAAAGATAAGTTGTTTCACATGATTGGCCATGACCTGAGATCGCCTCTGGGATCCATTAAAATGATCCTTGATTTTTTGAACCAGGAGAATGCCGATGAGGAAAGCCTCGACCTGAAATCCATGCTCCCGGAGTTATCGGATGCCGCGGATGAAGCTTTTTACCTGCTCGAGAACCTGCTTTACTGGACCCGGATCCAAACCAACAGAATATCGTACAAACCCGGGGAAATTCCTGTCCAACAGCTTATCAACAAGGCTGTTTTGAACATGAAAAGAAGTTTTGAACAAAAAGGCATCACAATCATCCAGGAGATTGAAGGAAATCAGGAGGTGTTTGGCGATGAGTATTTACTGCTGGTTATCCTCAGGAACCTCCTGTCAAATGCCTGCAAATTTTCCAACCGGGGAACGCCCGTCAGCATCCGTTTATCAGAATCGGCCGGCCATTTAACCATTCATCTCAGCGATCAGGGTGTCGGGATTAAAGCGGAGGATATGGAAAAAATACGGGACCCTTATTCCCTTTTCTCCACTTACGGGACAAACAATGAAAACGGAAACGGCCTCGGATTAAAAGTCTGCCAGGCCTTGGCCGCGATCAATAAAGGAGAACTCCGTATTGACACCCAACCTGGCACGGGCACCATCGTTCGTTTGCTGTTACCGGCAGGAGATGATAGTTGTCCACATCAGGGAAAAAAGAATTGAAGATGATACTTCTGAAAGTGTTTTTCTGGATTTCGTTGGCAGTAATCTTTTA
>CAZANK010000771.1:0-1739 GCA_964486235.1 uncultured Prolixibacteraceae bacterium
GTTCTGCAAACTCTTCCTGCGTGAGATTAACTTCCTTTCGTCGTTCTTTTACAAATTCAGCCAGACGTTTCATTATATGCCTTTAAATATAAATTATTCCAAGAACACAAAATTATATGTAATCAAATATAATTATTGGATTTTAAATGTGCTTATATGTTTTTAAATATAGTATAAAGAACGATTTAGCAGGATATCATCATGTTTGCGGAGAAATTAAATATTATGTCCTTTAAACCCATACCAGGCCACAAACAGGTGGCATGCGATGATCACAAAAAAGGAAGCTTGTATCCCAAACTGATCGGCTGTTAGTCCCTGAAGGGGCGGGATCAGGGCGGCCCCCAGGATCGCCATGATCAGCAGGGAAGAACCCTGGCTTGTATAGTTCCCGAGCCCCCTTATTCCGAGGGTAAAGATGTTTGACCACATGATCGATGCAAACAAACCAACGCCGACGACGCACCACATGGCTGTCTGACCTTCAGTAAGGGAAGCAATAGACATCAGCGCGATCATCATCAGGGAAAATATGCCCACGGTCTTACCCGGCAGTGATTTCCCGAATCGGAATGCCAGCAGGTTTAACAGGATAAAGGGCGCGTAAATGCCCGAAACTTTCCACCCATGGAAATAGCTGATAATTCCTAGAGCGATTGATACAATGAGAAGCATGGAAAATATTTTTTTCCTGTTGTTTATCTCACTGAACGAAACCGCGCCGCAAAGTCTTCCGATCATCAACCCTCCCCAATAAAATGCCACATATTTGCTGGCCTCGGCCGGGCTCAGTCCGGCGATGCTCTTCAGCCCGAAGAAGTTAATTAGCAGGCTTCCAATTGCAACTTCTGCTCCTACCGCCAAAAAAAGCGCAATCATACCCAGCATTAGCTGCGGATATTTGAAAACTCCCAGGCCTTTAACAGGAGAGTCTTTTTTGTGAAACTCGGGAAAGGGAGTCATCCTGACAGCAAGTGAAACGACGATAAAAGCCACAGCAAACAAGATATAAGGGATATTGACGGCAGAAGCATCGGTCGTTTCCGGATCAAAAAAGTATTCAAAGATCAGGAATCCGCCCAAAAGTGGTCCGATAATGGTTCCGAGCGAGTTTACACCCTGTGCCAGGTTAAGACGTGAGGAGGCTGTTTCGGGTTTTCCCAGGAGCGCGGCATAAGGATTGGCAGCAATCTGGAGCAGGCAAATTCCGAACCCAAGGCAAAACAAGGTTCCCAGAAACAGTCCGTAACTGTGAAAGACGGTGGCCGGATAAAAGCCAAAGCAGCCCATGCCGGCAATGAGCAATCCCCACGACATGCTGTTGCGATAGCCGATCTTCGAGATCGGATCGCCATACCTGACTGAAATGATCAAGTAGATGAGAGACCCGATAAAGAAAGATCCAAAGAAGGAGAACTGTACTAGCATCGACTGAAAGAAGTTTAAATCGAACACACCTTTCAGGTAGGGAATAAGAATGTCGTTCATGGAAATGATAAAGCCCCAGATGAAGAACAGGCCTACCAGCATAATAAAGGAAGTTTTTCTGTTCGGGTAATGAACAGTATTTATTGTTTCGTTTGTACCATTAAAATCATCCGTCATAGAATCTGGTTTTTGAATTAATTTTAGTTTTTACCGGCCAGGCCGTTCCGTTTCATCCAGCTTAAACAGTCGGCAAACCATTCTTCGAAGGACGGTTCTATCAGATAACCGTGCTCCCCGGCCGAGAAGAGATG
>CAZANK010000772.1:0-1737 GCA_964486235.1 uncultured Prolixibacteraceae bacterium
GACTTCAAAAATAAACCTTGACAGAGCAACTGGAAAATAAAATTTATACCGCGAAAGCGGGGTCCCGGAAAGATTCCCGCGCAGGAATGATCAAAAACAAAAACTTGTTAGAAGAATGAAAACGTTAAACCAACTTTTTGCAGGATTTCTGATCCTTGTTTTGGCATCTTGTTCAGGAACGCCCGACAATAGCGTGGAAGCCAAACGGAAACAGTTAACGGCATACAAACAGGAACTGCAGGCCATACAGACAAAAATAGCCCGGTTGGAAGCAGCACTTGATTCTGCCCGGAAAATTGAATATGTCAGCGTGAAAACGCTGGACGTCGTTCCCCGGCGCTTTGAGCATTTTTTCGAAGTCACCGGCAACGTGGAGGCCGATGAAGAAGTGAATGTGAGTCCCGAAAGTGCTGGGAAGATCATGGATATCCTGGTCAGGGAAGGCCGGCAGGTGAAGAAAGGAACGGTACTGGCGACCCTGAACACCGACATGCTTGACCAAAGTATTGAAGAAACCCGGATCAGCCTCGAACTGGCCAGGACGACGTTCGAAAGGCAGAAGAACCTCTGGGACCAGAAAATAGGTTCGGAGCTGCAGTTTCTGCAGGCCAAATCCGGTAAAGAATCGCTGGAACGCCGGCTGGAAAGCCTGCAGGCCCAGAAGGAAATGACGGTGATCAAGTCGCCGGTCGACGGGGTCGTCGACGTGATCTTCCAGAAAAGAGGGGAGATTGGCAGTCCCCAGCTCCCTTTTGCCAAGGTCGTCAATATCCAAAGGCTGAAGGTCTACGGCGACATCGCTGAAACCTACCTGACCAGGATCAGGAAGGGCGATCAGGTCACGATTCAGTTTCCCGCCATCTCCAGGTCGGTGACGGCATCGGTAGCCCAGATGGGTAACTATATCGATCCGAATAACCGGACCTTCCGGGTCCGCATTGACCTGCGAAATCCGGATGGCCTGATCAAACCCAATATGGTCGCCGTGCTGAAACTCAGGGATTATGTTTCCGACTCGGCCATCGTTGTTCCCACGTTGATCGTTAAGCAGGATTTCAAGGGGAGTTACACGTACACGGTCACGGGTTCGGATTCCATGAAGCGGGCTTCGAAGGTCTATGTCGAAACCGGCGTGGTGAACAACAACATGACCGAGATTATCCACGGATTAAACCCGGGAATGAAAGTCATCTCGGAAGGTTTTGACCAGGTGGTGGACGGCTCGGCCGTAAAAATTTGAGATTAGACTGAAAACAGATTGTCATGGATAAAGCAACCAATATCGATTCCAAGAATACGCACCGGAAATTCGGGCCGACCTATCTGGCTATCAAGAACAAAACGACCGTTTTTATTTTGACGGGGCTGCTGGTTTTTTTTGGATTGTTCTCCTATAACCAAATGCCGAGGGAATTGTTTCCCGAAATAGTCGTCCCCTATATCTTCATCGAAACATTGTATCCGGGCAACTCCCCGGTCGACATCGAGAACCTGATCATCAGACCGATCGAAAAGGAATTGAAAGGATTGCAGGGTGTTAAAAAGGTCTCATCGGCTTCGTACCAGGATGCCGGCATCATCATCGTCGAGTTCAACACCGATGTGCCGGTAAAGGTAGCCCTCCAGGATACCAAGGACCGGGTTGACAAGGCCCGGACAGAGCTCCCCGAAGACCTTGACAAGGATCCGTTTGTCCAGGATTTGGACTTCTCCGAGTTTCCCATTCTGAATGTCAAC
>CAZANK010000773.1:0-1735 GCA_964486235.1 uncultured Prolixibacteraceae bacterium
CACCCGTCCTTCCGGTTCCTTCCCTCCCGGGAAAAGCATGATCAGTTTCCGGTATTTTTTCAACAAATCTTCGCCGTTGGTCAATGCCTGATAAACATCTTTCTCAAAGTCCTGGTAGACCACCGGGTAATGCATTAAGTCAGGCTTCAGCCGGTCGAGAATATACACTTTCTCCTCCGGGAGTGCGGAAATGAGATGTGCCGTATCGTCGAACGTAGCCGGCATGATCACATAGGAAGTGTACTTCCCGTAACTATGACTGACCAAATCTTTAAAAATTTGAAAATTAAAATGATGAAAATAAATATCCACATTGGCACGGATACCCAGGTGATTGAGAAAGGACGTATACAAGTCTTCTTTAAACGCGTTCAGCTCATCAAACAATAGAAATACCCGCTCATCCAGATTGACTTCCGTGCTGTTGATATAATACCCTTTCCCGGGAATGGAATGGATCACGCCTTTTGCTTTCAGTTCATTGAATGCGACCATCACCGTGTCTCTTGAAAGATCAAATTCCGTACAAATCTGGTTCAGCGATGGGATCTTATCTCCAAGTTTTAACTCACCGTCTGAAATTGCCCGATAAACCGAATTAATGATCTGCCTGTACTTAGGTACACCCAGGGTATCGTCAATTTGAATATTCTTCATCTGGAGTTTCAGGTTTAGAAGATCAAAAGTAGGAAAAAAACTACGACGATAACAACCGGTACCCACCGGTAAGCAGGAATTATTTGTAACTTGCGGCTGAGTCAAGACGCAAGACACAAGTATCAGGACACAAGAACTAATAAATGAATAACCCTTTAACCCTTTAAAACAATGAAGATCACCAGTACCCCTTTCGGTAAAATCAAAGATGGCCGCCCTGTACAGTTATTTACCTTATCGAACGACCGGCAGGTTACGGTAAAAGTCACCAATTATGGCTGCACGGTCACGGCCATTGAAATGCCTGACAGGCGTGGGGCTATCGGGAATATTGTTTGCGGATTTGAAAAGCTGGACGATTACCTGAGCGGCCAGTACCTGAATAGCTATCCGTATTTTGGTTGTGTCGTTGGCCGTTATGCCAACCGGATCTCCAAAGGGAAATACACCATCGACGGGGTTGAATACCGGGGGGTTGTCAACAACGGGGAAAACCATTTACACGGCGGATTAACCGGGTTTGACCGTAAGCTGTGGACGCCTGAGATCATAGAAACCCCTGATTTGGTGGGGGTAAAAATGTCATATCTGAGTCCGGAACAAGAAGAAGGATATCCCGGCAACCTCAAAGTAAGCTGTACGTACTCACTGGATCATGAGAATAATCTGACCATCTCCTACGAAGCAGAGACTGATCAGGCAACCATCATCAACCTGACGAACCATACCTATTTTAACCTGACCGGCGGTAAGGACAATATTCTGAATCACGGGCTCCGGTTAACAGCAAAGAAAATAACAGAAGCAAGGGAGCTGATCCCGACAGGGAAAATTCTGCCGGTCGACGGAAGTCCCTTTGACTTCACCAAAAAGAAAACCTTGGGCCGGGACCTGCCTTCGCTGCCCGAAGGCTACGATCAGAATTTTGTGATTGATCATGAAGCGGGCAAACTTGTTGAAGCAGGCTGCTTATCTGAAAGCAACAGCGGTCGTGAAGTTTGGGTCTATACCACTCAGCCGGGCATGCAACTGTATACGGGATACTGGATTCCGGAGCTCATCATTGACGGCCTAAAAA
>CAZANK010000774.1:0-1734 GCA_964486235.1 uncultured Prolixibacteraceae bacterium
CGGCCGTACCGCCAACAGCGGCGCCAATCACCGCGCCAAGCGCCGTATTTCCCGTAGCCTTGCCGATAACAGCTCCCACGGCGCCTCCACCGGCAGCGCCAATCACTGCGCCCTTCTGCGTTTTATTCATCGAAGCACAGCCACTCAGCAACAATGCCGCGGACATCAAACCAACCATGAACGAATTTTTTGCCTTCATCTTACTTTTTTTTAAATTTCTAAAAACCTTTCCCCTTCCCGAACATGAGCCATTAGCAAATCAATCCAAAATAATTCTTACGGACCCGTCCTGCTGTTCTTATTTCTTAAAAGAAAAACTGGCAGTCCCAATGTTGTTCCCGTCTGCAAAAACATCAATGGTATAGACGCCCGGCATAAACGGTCCTGCGCCCTGGTTATCCCAGTAGATATTCACCGGCAGTTCATTTCCCTCATACGTCACTTCGCGCATGGCCGAATACGGAATCCTCAGATCTTCAAACTGAAAAAGATCTTTGGCCGACGTGGTTAACAGAATCTGATCGGGTCTGAGTATCCGGACATAAATATTCTTGTCCCCCCGTTTAGCAGTGACATTTTTGCTGAGGGTGAAGCTGATCACCAGCTTTTCGGCCTTCTCCCTGTTGTTGATCTCGTTTCCTTTTTTATTGATCCCGGCGACCCTGAGATTTAACGCTTCAAGCTGGGCAGCCCGTGCCACCCGCTGCGACAATTGGGCCTTCTCTTCCTGCAAAGTCTTGTTTTTAGACTCGACTTCCAGAAAATTCTGCTTCACCTGCTCATTTTCAGCGAGTAGTTGCTGGTTCCGCCGGTTCAGCGAATCGACCTGAACAATATAATTACGCATGATCCTCCTCAACGAGCCCACTTCATCCTGGTACCTGGAAATTTGAGCATAACTCGCCTTTTTAAGCTGCCCGATTTCAACCATCAGATTCTGTACCTCGGTGCGGGCAATGAACAAACGATCATTCAGGGTATCATTATCGGTTTTCAGCGCATCATAGCTTTCCATCATCCCGGCAAGCTCATTCTTCAGTTGCTCCTTCTCCAGACTGAGCGATGATACAATTTTAGAATGTTCATTTCGCTGGATGAAAAACAAAACGACCACAACAACCAAAATGACAGAAAGAAAGATCACAATCAGGTTATTTCTTCTGTCTTTCTCTGTCTTTCCAAGTGAAAACTTCCTTTTGGTATCTTCCGTATCGGTCATATCTTCAAATTTTAAGATCCGGTCACATCCACAAAAGTAACATTATTTTACTTTCAGCCAATCCGCGAATCCGTTTAACGAAAACCCCTGCTAGCTGGTTTCGACCCTTTCTTACTTTTCTTGTCTGCTTCTTTCTGGTCTTCATCAATTAATTCCTTTTTGGGGCGAAGATCATCAGGCAGCAACCAGGTCTCACGGAAATCAAAGTTGGAGCGGATCTTCAAAATTTTCAAATAATAGATCACCCGTTCAGGTTGCAGCCATTTGTCCAGGTCGCCTGTATCCCAGCGACCGTTCCGGTTCCTGTCGATGATCAGTTTTATCTTATACTTGTCGGGTTTGACAAATGAGAACTCGGCCTCGCCATCCTGATCGATAATCACCTCTTTCAGCACTTCCTCTTTCTCGGTATTCTTCAACAGTTGAACGATGCAACTGCCCGGTACCGCTTTCATATTCATCCGGATCTTGCCATAGAAGTCCTCCTTCTGGATGGTGAACTTCTGACTGACCTG
>CAZANK010000775.1:0-1725 GCA_964486235.1 uncultured Prolixibacteraceae bacterium
CTGATGAAATATTCCTGGCCGGGAAATATTCGCGAACTGGAACACAGTGTCGAGAAAGCCGTGATCTTAAGTGAAAATAATATCCTGAAAGCCGATGATTTCTTTCTGAAGCCCATCGGAACGGCAAAATCGGACGGTGATACGCTGAATCTCGATGAAATGGAAAAAAGGTTCATCCTGCGGGCATTGGAAAAAAACCCCGGGAATGTGAGCGCTGCAGCAGACCAACTGGGCATAACCCGGCAAACGCTGTACAATAAACTAAAAAAAATCGGCCTGTGATGGACAAATCCTACCTCCTTCATATCCTGTTCCGCATTTTTCTGATCATTTTGGTTTCGGCCGGGATCGGGAACCGCCTCGCATCCGGTGAGTCTTTGCTGGTCTGCGTCGTCTTGTCGCTGGTGCTGGTCATGTTGGTCGTTAACCTGGTCCGTTATCAAAATAACATCAATGAGCAGATCAACTACTTTTTTGAAGCGGTCAAAAATGAAGATTACAGTCTGACATACCCTGCCCTCAAGGGAGACCGGATTCTTGAGAGGCTAAGTCAAAATCTGACGAACGTCAATCAGCAAATCCGGCAGATCAGGATCGCCAATCAGCAACAGGAACACTATTTCAGGGCATTGCTGGAGCACATTGCAACAGGTATTTTGACCTTCGATGAAAGAGGTTTTGTGATTCATGCCAACGGCTTTGTCAAGCATCTGCTGGGCATGGAACAACTCACCCATCTCCGGCAGGTTGAAAAAGCGGACATCCGTTTAGCCCGGATATTCAGACAAATTCAGCCACACGAGCAAAAACTGGCTTCCTTTTGCGGCAAAGACGGACCGGTTAACCTGTCGATCAAAGCCACGTCGTTCAAAAACAAGGATCAGCAGCTCATGTTGCTTTCCGTGCAGGATATCAACCAGGAACTGGATGAGAAGGAACTGGATTCCTGGTTAAGGTTGATCAGGGTGCTCACGCATGAGATCATGAATTCCATCGCCCCGGTTACCTCGCTCTCCGAAAGCCTCAGCAGCTTTTACCTGAAAGACGGAAAGATCATCCCGAAGGAAGAAGTCAGCGAAAAAATCATTCAAAACACCATTCGCGGACTGGAAATCATCAGGGAACAAGGGAAAGGACTGATCCATTTCGTGGAATTGTACCGGAAATTCACCCGTCTGCCCAGGCCCGACAAAAAGCCGGTGGCGGTTGCCCCACTGCTGGAGAGGACGGTGATGCTCTGTCAAAATGCCTTTGGAGAAATGCAGATCGGCTATACCGTCGCGAATCCCGGACTGAAAATCATGGCCGACGAAAATCTGATCACACAGGTCCTGAACAACCTGGTGAAAAATGCCACTGAAGCGCTCCACACGACGGACAAAGGACGAATTGAGCTTTCTGCCGGCACAAACCTGCGCAATCAGGTCGAGATTTCCGTGAAAGACAATGGTCCCGGAATCCCCGCCGAAATCATCCATGAAATTTTTGTGCCCTTTTTTACCACGCGCCCGAACGGGAATGGCATCGGACTGAGCCTCAGCAGACAGATCATGCGGCTTCACGGAGGAAGCCTGAAGGTCAACTCCATCCCCGGGAAGGAAACAAAATTTACACTTGCCTTCAAATAAAATGAAACCTTGGCAAAGTCAGGCTCCACAGCATCTATTGAGCCGGAGATAACGGTTTTAAGTATCAATGAAGTCCCTCAAAGCTGGAAATCACATC
>CAZANK010000776.1:0-1722 GCA_964486235.1 uncultured Prolixibacteraceae bacterium
ATCCCGACCTCAAGCCGGAAGAGCTGGTTCCCGTTCTCCCAATGGCAGGTGATGGGCCCGCGGATGCTGTGATAACTCCCGGTGGCAAACGTAAGACCTGCGACAGGCTGAGGTTTGACAATGATTTTCCCGAATCCCGGCTCACCGGCATGAATACCCAGTAAGGAGCGGTAAAACCACTCACTGACCGAGCCAAACATCGGATGGTTATGCGAATAGATATTGTCGGAATACGCCCATGTTTCCCAAAGGGTCGTGGCGCCATTTTCAAGCATATAGCCCCACCCGGGAAAATCACGCCGGTTGACAATGTCGTATGCAACATCGCAGCAGTTATTTTCGCGCAGGACATCAAAGGCCATTTTTGTGCCAAATATGCCGGTTGACAAATGTCCCTGGCGGCAGCCGATCGCGTCGAGCAACACCTCAAGCGCCTCTTTCTTTCTATCCTCAGGCACGAAATCGTACCACAAGGCAACGATTTGCGCAGTCTGGTTGCCACTATCAAAACGACCGGTGCCCGGTACCTGAAATTTTCGAACGATTGCCTCTTTCACCGTGTCAGCCAATCGTGAGTATTCTTGAAATTCAGCCTGTTTTCCCAAAACAGCCGCAAAACCGGCAAGAAGCCGGACATGATGATAATAAAAAGCAGATGATGTCAATGCCACAGGTCTTGGACCCAACGATTCATGGTCGCTCAGCCCACGATCATAGAGGTTTTCCCCGGCCTTACTTTGGAGAAATTCAACTTGTCTGACAAGCGTCTGGTAATGATCTTCGATGATCCGCCGGTCTCCGTAAAAATCATAAAGTTGTTTTATCAGGTATGGGAAAGCCAGTTGCCAACCCAGAGGGCCCGATCCATCCCCCGGTCCGCTGTCCGCAATCCCCACGTAAGGCGCCGTTTCGGTCATCCCACCCAGCGGCCGCCGGGATTCAGCAAAGTCGCAGATGGTTTTCCGGTAAAAATTCGCCATGTCAAACTGATAAAGAAAGGCCTCAGCGGTCGCGACGATGTCTCCGCCATATCCGAATTTTTCACGGGCCGGGCAATCCGACTGGACACTAAACAGGTTACTCAGGAAGGTCCACTGCGTAATTTCGTGAAGTTTGTTCAGCAGATCATTGGAACAGGTAAATGATCCGGTTTCCTGCACGTCCGAATTCATCCGTAAGCCTTCGATATCATCGGCAGTCAGTTTTCCCGGCCATCCGGTCACTTCCACATACCGGAATCCGTGAAACGTAAACCGGGGCGACCAAACTTCCAGGCCTTTCCCTTTCAGCGTATAACGGTCTTCCTGCCAGGCAACGGGGGGAGCGCCGGGTCCGCCGTTCTTGTTTTTTATTTGTCCGGCTACTGAAGTCATCACATTGATTTTCCCATCCGGACAGATATCTTCGCCGTATCGCAAAACCACCATTGTTCCTGGATCTCCCTGCACCTTTATCCGGGCCAGACCGGCAAAGTCCTGACCCATATCCACCAGAAAAACGCCCGGCCCAGGCTCTGTGATCCTCACGGGCTTCAGTATCTTTGTGATTCTCACCGGCGGTTGCATTTGCGGAGTTAATATTCCCGACGGCCCCTGCGTCACAACAGCGTCCTTCAGCCCTTCCAGACGGACCGGCATCGCCCATCCCTCCTTTTCCAGACGGGCATCGTAATGTTCTCCAAGGTAGACACTGTTGCGTAATACGGGGCCTGGCAACGTTTGC
>CAZANK010000777.1:0-1720 GCA_964486235.1 uncultured Prolixibacteraceae bacterium
GGAAGGACGGGAAAACCTATGTCGGGCTTGAGGGAAACATGTTTATCGGAAAGGCAGAAGGTCCGACACGCGTCCCCTATCCCATTCCCTACCGGGCCATTACTCCAAAGAAACATGAATGCAGCAACCTGTTGGTGCCGGTCTGCTTCTCGGCGACACATCTTGGCTATGCCTCAGCGCGCATGGAGCCTGTTTTCATGATGTGCGGAGAATCGGCCGGCATTGCTGCCGTTCGGGCAATTGTTGAAAATACCGCCGTTCAGGATATTGACATGAAAGCGTACCTGGAAAAATTAACAGTCCTTGGACAAAAACTGGAATGGAAGTCAAATCAGTAATCCGGATCGCACCTTAAAATACAAATAACCTAAATCGGGGAACCTTCCTATTGCCGAATACCCGTCCGATGTGATAACAAAAAAATGAGACACCTTTATCTCTTCATTTTCTTTCTCGTTTCCGTTTCGTGTTCGCGGTGGGAGAACTCCCGCCTGGGAGAAAACGAGCATTGCCTGTTATGGTACAACCGGCCAGCAAAGGTATGGGATGAAGCGCTCCCGGTAGGGAATGGCCGCCTGGGAGCGATGGTATTCGGACAAACAGACACGGAACAGATCCAACTCAATGAAGAAAGCCTGTGGGGCGGATCCAAGATCAACAGTAACAACCCAAACGCTTTTAAAAACCTAAACAAGATCCAACAGTTGCTGTTGAGTGACTCCATCAACGATGCGATCGGCTGTATTGAAAAAAACATGCGGGGTACGCCACCTCTCATCCGGTCTTACCAAACCCTGGGCAGTTTATACCTGGACCTGGGTAACCGGAATGTCACCAACTACCGGCGCGAACTGAACATGGAACAGGGCATCTGCAAAACCTCCTATACTTCGGAAGGTATCGTCTTCACGGAAGAAGTCTTTTCCTCATCTCCGGACAATGTGCTTGTTGTCCGCCTGAAAGCCTCTAAAGAAAACGCCTTAAACCTCCGGATACGACTCACCCGTGAAAAAGATGCATCTGCCACAGCATTCGGCAACATGCTCATGATGAACGGGCAAATTATCGATGAGGCCGATTCGCTGCGAGGGCCCGGAGGCCCCCATATGCGGTTTCATACGCAACTGATGGCCCTGAACAGAAAGGGAACGGTAACGGCTGAAAAAACAGCGCTGATTGTAAAAAACGCCAGTGAGCTGACCTTAGTGCTCACTGCTGCCACCGACTATCATCCGGAGAAACTGAATTTCGACCGTTCAATCGATCCTGAGTTCAGGTGTGAGGGTATATTAAAAAAAACAAAACCTCTCAACTATAAAAAACTGAAAGCACGACACGAAAAGGAGCATAAAAGCCTGTTCAACCGTGTTTCATTCGGGCTGGAGGGACCCGATCGTTCAGGCGTACCCACTGATGAACGGCTTCGGTCGCTGCAAAACGGGGCAAATGACCCACAACTGGTGGCCCTGTATTTTCAATTCGGACGGTATCTTCTAATGAGTTGTTCCCGCTATCCGGGGGTATTACCGGCAAACCTGCAAGGCCTGTGGTGTAAAGACATTGAAGCCCCCTGGAACTCGGACTATCACACCAACATTAATCTGCAGATGAACTACTGGCCTGCAGAAGTATGCAACCTGAGCGAAACAGCCAAGCCGTTGATCCGCTTCATCACCCGACTGCAGGAGCATGGAAGCATCAGTTGCCGTGAGATCTACGG
>CAZANK010000778.1:0-1718 GCA_964486235.1 uncultured Prolixibacteraceae bacterium
GTCACTTTTCCCTTCCTTATTTCACCCGGTCCAGGTTCTTCTTCACAAAATCGTTCCAGTTCTTATATTCCCCCTTCATGACCGGGTTCTTCATTTGCAGATAATGGCAAACCGCAACAGCGATCGCGTCGGTCGCATCCAGTTCTTTGGGCAACCCTGCTATTTTCAGTGTATTTTTCAAAAAATAGGCGACCTGTTCCTTGGCAGCACGTCCCATACCCGTGATGGATTGTTTCACCTTCAGGGGGGCATACTCAAATACGGGGATGTCACGTTGCAAGGCCAGCCCCATGACTACACCCTGTGCGCGTCCCAGCTTAAGCATCGCCTGAATGTCTTTGCCATAGAATGGTGATTCGATCGCAAGCTCGTCAGGAACATACTCCTCGATTAAAGCCTGCGTACGGATAAAGATATGCTTCAACCGGAGATAATGGTTATTAAACCCGGCAGTCTTCACAACGCCAACATGTAAAATTTCAGGCTTATGATCCTTGATTTCGACCAGGGCATATCCCATCACGACTGTTCCCGGATCAATCCCCAATATGCGTTTCCGTTCAGATTCCATGATTAAATTCCGCGTAAAATTTCGCATCTAAACTTACAAATTATTTAGGAGAACTTATCCCGTTAATGTTCTCTTCCCGGATCATGATAGTCCGAAGCCCAACAGTTCCCGTAACAAAAGCGTTCAGCCTTGCAGGAACCGATCCGGACCATGTTTTGTTTGAAAAGGTAAAAACGGCTGTTTTACACCGGTTAAACCAAAGCGACGATGATATCACTTACGGGTTGAAAGCCTATCTTCAGGCGTTGATCAAAGAGATCATCCAGGTGAGGGAAAGTAACCGTGAACATTCATTTTGTATCAGCCTGGCTGATGTTCTGATCGCTTTTAATTTCAATCCGGTGCCTGTAATTCAGTACATGGTATCCGAAATAAAGGAAGAAGTAGAAAAGATCGAGACAGTCAGGGATAAGATTGAACACCTGAACCGCCGGCAGAAAAAGATCAGCCAGGTCCAGGTCAAACCGGTCTGCGGGTTTTATACGCAAAATGAGCCGGCAAGTCAGTACATCAGCAAGTGGATCGACGCTGAAATCCTTTTTTACGAAAAGGACCTCAGGCTGCTTACAGGGGCCTCTTTCCCGCCGAACCCTCCGGTTGTTTCTCCATGCCCGGAAAAAATGGAAGTGAACCTGTCCGTGGCCCAAATGGCCTGCCTGCTTTGGTTGTTTAAAGAATGCGGGGTGACCGGGAATAGCGGGATTTATAAGCTTTTCAACTTTGTGACTGAACATTTCCGCTCAAAAAAACAGGAGAACATCTCGGCAGAAAGCTTCAAGGGAAAATATTACAATATTGAAGAATCGACTCGTAAAGAAGTTCGTCAAGTCATTATGAGGATGCTCGAAAAGGTAAGTTCTCCAATAGAAAGATGTAGAAAATCCAGAGGGTCCTAACCCCCGTGTGACTTACCTGGCCTCCAACTTCTGCTTAACTTGGTTAAAGTTTTCCCGGAGTCACGAAAGAGACTCTCATATGTTAACTAAAATCAACCATCATGGCAAAATTTTTCGGACGAACACATAACGAAGGAAGGACGAACGAAGGACGAAGGAAGAAAAAGCAAGTAATACAACAAAAATTGCAGACAAATTCCGGTCACACAAAAAGGGATCATGAAAGGCGAAAATAATTGTAAAAATGTTTA
>CAZANK010000779.1:0-1713 GCA_964486235.1 uncultured Prolixibacteraceae bacterium
CCGGTGGGAAGTAAAATACCGGAATGGCAGGATGCCCTTTACCGGAATAGCGACCGGGAGGCCTATCAGATTCTGCATTCAACGAACAGCTTTCCGGAGATTACAGGGCGGGTGTGCCCGGCGCCCTGCGAAAAGTCGTGTGTGCTGGCCATCCATCATGAACCGGTCACCATCCGGGAGAATGAATGCGCGACAGTGGAACTTGCGTTTGCCCGCGGCGATATCGTACCCAACCCTCCCGGCGTGAGAACCGGAAAGAAGGTGGCCGTGATCGGATCGGGACCGGCAGGGCTTTCCGCGGCCGATCTGCTGAACAGGGCGGGGCACACCGTGACGGTCTTTGAAAAGAATGATGCCATTGGCGGATTACTGCGCTATGGTATCCCTGATTTTAAGCTGAACAAAGGGGTCATTGACCGCAGGTTGAGGATTTTTAGCGCCGAAGGGATCATCTTCAGGACAAACATGCACGTGGGGGTTGACGTGACCAGGGATGAATTGTTGTCGCAGTTTGACGCCATCCTGTTGGCGATGGGTGCTGAAACGCCGCGTGATCTGCGCGCGGAAGGCCGTGATCTGAAAGGCGTGCATTTCGCGATGGACTTTCTGACCCGGCAGAATCGGGTGGTCGCCGGAAGGAAAACTGCAGATGACGATGGCTTGACGGCCAAAGGGAAGCATGTTTTGGTGATTGGAGGAGGCGATACGGGCTCAGACTGCGTGGGCACGTCGATCCGCCAGAAGGCGGCCGGTGTCACACAGATCGAGATTCTGCCCAAACCTCCCGTGGAACGCGCTTCGGGCAATCCCTGGCCTTATTGGCCGAATACCCTGAGGACATCCAGCTCGCACGAGGAGGGGTGCGAGCGCAGGTGGTCCGTTTCCGCCAAACGGCTGATCGGAGCGGACGGGGTGGTGAAACAGGCTGAGATCGTCGAAGTTGCGTGGGATAAGGATGCCCAGGGACGATGGGTCATGCAGGAAATACCCGGCACGGAAAAAATCATCCCTGCCGAACTGGTGCTGCTGTCGATGGGTTTCATCAGACCGGTGCATTCCGGACTCCTGGAGGCACTGGGTGTGGAATACGATGAGCGCGGGAATGTGAAAGTCGATGCCCATAAACAAAGTTCGGTGAAGAAGGTTTTCGCGGCAGGTGATGTGGAACGCGGCGCCAGTCTGGTCGTTCATGCCATTCAGTCCGGGAAAGCCGCCGCCGCCGGCATTCAACGGTTCCTGACGTAATCATGTCAAGGGCGACAGGAAGGCTTCGCGGGGATGGTGAAAAAGAAGGTGGTCCCTTTGCCTGGTTTTGTTTCAAACCAGATTTTTCCACCCGACAATTCAACGATGTTTTTGCAGATCGGGAGTCCTAAACCCGTGCCCGTGTAAAGCTTTTTTTTCTTGTCATTCTTATAGAACCGATCGAAGACACGATCGTGATCGTTTTCATCAATCCCTATCCCGGTGTCTTTGACATAAAAAAGATGGTCCGTGCCGGCGTTTCTGATGCCAAACGTGATCGACCCCTGGTCTGTGAATTTGAGGGCGTTGTTGATCAGGTTAAGCGCAACCTGCCGGATTCGCAGGCTGTCAAAAAAGCCTGTTGCATCATCCCCGGGCGATGGCAAGTCCAGGTTGATCTCGCATTGCGGCTTATTCATCCGGTCGCGCATCATCAGCGAATTGTTATAGATATCCTGACTAAAGGAC
>CAZANK010000780.1:0-1710 GCA_964486235.1 uncultured Prolixibacteraceae bacterium
CCGTCAGGGCCCCAGGGCCCATTGCCTGCTTTGGCAAAATGACGCTCATTGAGGAGTTGAAGATTGTCTGCATCCCATTCGCCTGTCCATAATTGTTGCCGGTATGTTTCGGCAAAGATCAGTGTCCGGGCATCGGTCCTGAGAGCCAGTCCGTTGGTAAAATATTTGTTGGCCGAAACGACTTTTGCCCGCTTTTCTCCCCTAGGCAGCACACAAATGGTTGATAACGGTTCTTCCCGGCCATCGGCATGATCGGAAAACAAGAGGTTTCCGCAGGAGTCAAAGATCAGGTCATTCGGTCGTTTTAACCGATGTCCGTCGATGGTTCTGTCACAGACCGTTTCAAACGACAAATGCTGAGGATCAAATACCCTGATCTCTCCCCTTCCGCTGTCGCAAAACCAGATGCAACCGTTGTGGCCGGTCATGGCTCCGTTGGGTGTGCCGTCCACATCGAACCGGGTGAGCCGGTTGCCGTCCCACCGGGAGAGATTCCCTCCTTTGATCTCGACGAACCAAAGATCTCGGTTGAAATCAAAGACGGGTCCCTCCGGGAAATCCAAATCTGTTATGATCGTTTTAAAATTCATTTACGGGTTTAAATACTTCCTACAATGGGGAACCAGTCGGGCCGGTATTCATCCTGGTGGAAGCGGGCGTAATAGTCACCTTTTTTGTTAAAATAACGTTCATATTTTTCCATTTTTTCCTCATCCAGCTCAACACCGAGACCAGGACCTGTGGGTACTTTGATACACCCGTTTTCATATTTCATTAAACCGCCTTTTATGATGTCGTCGGTGAGATAATGATAGTGAGCGTCGCCGGCGAACGTCATGGTGGGGATCGTGGAGGCGGTATGGATCATGGCAGCCAGTTCGATGCCGAACTCCGCTCCGCTGTGCATGGCGACACCCAGATTAAATGTCCGGCAAACGGCGACCAGATCGTTGACGCCCTTGGGCCCTTCCCAGTAATGGAGGTCGGTCAGCACGATGTCTACTGCCCCCATACGGATGGCCGGACCCAGATCATCAAATTTATTGGGATACATATTCGTTGCGATGGGGATCCGGATCTGTTTGCGTACGGCCGCGTTGCCTTCCAGCCCCCATGAAGGATCTTCAAAATACTCGATATTCAGATCTTCCATGATCTTTCCCATTCTAACCGCGGTGGTCACCGACCACACACCATTGGGGTCGATACGCATGCCGAAATTTTCACCCAGATTTTTCCGGCAAAGTTCCAACACCCGGACTTCTTCGCGCGGGTCCATCACGCCTGCTTTCAGTTTCATGGAATTGACCCCCAGCTCCTCATGAAGCTGGGCGCAAAAGCCGGCCATATCTTCGGCACATTGATCATGTCCTCCGCCAGGACGGTCATAACGCCAGAACAAATAAGCAATAAAAGGAACTTCATCCCTGAGCTTACCACCAATCAGGTCGCTCATCGGACGGTTCAACACTTTTCCCTGAATATCCAGGCAGGCAATTTCAATGGCTGCGTACAAGCGGGCATTCGACATATAGTAGATACTCCTTAACACCTTTTGTTTGATCGTTTCGAGATGAAACGGGTCAAGTCCAAGGATGCGTGGTTTCAGTTTTGCAAATGCAGCCCGCTGATCGCCGCCACCAACTTCACCCAATCCAACAATCCCTTCATCGGTTACAATTTCAATAACAGTCCGGAGAAGGTATCCGG
>CAZANK010000781.1:0-1701 GCA_964486235.1 uncultured Prolixibacteraceae bacterium
GCAGACCGGTAAGCAATAACTTCCATATTCGCAGAAGTATCGTGTTTGATGAAGTTTCTTACAGTTTTGACGGGCAGAATAAAGTATTGGATAACTTGAACGTGGAATTTGAATTGGGGAAAAGGCATGCTCTGGTTGGAGCCAGCGGCTGCGGGAAAAGCACCCTCGTCAACCTGTTATGCCGTTTTTATGAAACGGAAGATGGAACGATTTGGATTGACGGACAAAATATAAAACAGATCGGCCTGGATACGCTTCGCAGCAGGATTGGCCTGGTCGGTCAGGAAAGCATGCTTTTCCACGATTCCATTCGCGGAAATATCGGGTATGGCAGCGCCAACCCGTCAGATGCAAAGATCAAAGAAGCAGCAATGATCTCCGGGATCTACGAACATGTGGTATCGCTTCAGGATGGTTTTGATACGATGGTGGGTGACAGGGGCGCTAAATTGTCGGGCGGGCAGAAACAACGTGTTACCATCGCGCGGGCTATCCTGAAAGACGCGGATCTGATCATTCTCGACGAAGCGACATCGGGACTTGACTCGGACAGCGAGAAAATGGTTTTTGACAGACTGGTTGAGATTTACCGGGACAAAGCCATGATCTTCATCAGCCACCGGATCAGTACGGTTAAAAATGTGGATGAGATCATTTGCATGCACGACGGTAAAATTGTTGAGAAAGGCGGTTTTGAAGAATTAATCGCGAAAAAAGGATTTTATTGGAAACTTTTTCAAAATCAAATTGAATGAGGTTCAACCAGGAACATCTGTTTTTTGAAAGTCAGGGACGACAGCTTTTTGCAGCGCTCTTTTTGCCTGATCCCGAAATTCCTGCGACGGAAGGTTTTGTGATCTGTTCACCTTTTGCCGAAGAAAAAAAGAGTTCCCAGCGGATGCTGGTCGATCTGGGCGGAACCCTGGCAGCGGGCGGAATACCTATACTCCTTTTCGATTACCTGGCTTGCGGGGACAGCGAGGGTGAATTAAAAGAGGCCACTTTAACGACCTGGATCCGGAATACACGGGACGCAATAAACCTGTTAAAGACAAGATCAACCGTTGAAAAAGTCGGGCTCATCGGATTACGGTTGGGATGCTACATGGCGCTTTCTGCTTTGAAAGAATGTGAAAACAGTTCAACGGCTGTTTTCATTGAACCTGTTCTTGATCCGGGAATTTATTTCAAGCATGCGCTGAGGCAGAAACTCATGAAAGAACTGATCACGGATGGCAAAACATCGTCGCGAAGGGATGAATTGATCAACCAGCTGGCTGCAAGCGAATTCATTGACTTCGACGGCTACGAGATCAGTCCGCTGTTCTACGCCGATCTTCAAAGACAGGAGGATTTAACCTCAACACTAAAGGACCTGGGTATCCGCACGCTGATCATCCACGTTACGCCAACCGGAAAGCCAACACGGAATTTTCAAAAGATAATGAATGAGGCATCATCCAACGAAAAATTGTGTCTGAAACAGATCCGCCTTGACCCGTTTTGGGACCGGATTGACAACCCCGTTTACCGGCCGGTTATTGATGAAATTGTAGGGAGCGGAAACCGGAGACAGGAGACGGGAGACCGGAAGATTAATGATTAACGATTGCAGACACATTGAACACAACACGACTATGGATAGCAGAGAAATACCGGTTACCTTTCTGAATGGCTAAGAGAAGCTGTTTGGGATCCTTC
>CAZANK010000782.1:0-1699 GCA_964486235.1 uncultured Prolixibacteraceae bacterium
AAAGTCAAAATAATTGGACGTACTGGAAATCACTTTTCCCAGCGGTTTGCGGATTTCCGAAGGGATTTCCCGAAAAGCCATCGACCCGATAAAAAACGACCGGCAGGTGTACGCCCAGTATTCCTGTACCAACCCGCCATGATACATGGACGGGAATACCAGGATATCAGGTTTCAATCCGGCATAGGCACGGCGCAACCCGTCAAAATTCAAATCAAAGCAGATGGCGCAGCCAATCGTTCCGAAATCGCACTGAATCAGCGGAGTTTCAATGCCTGCCTTTACCCCGCTTTTCATATCGCCGATGGTAGGGAAATTTTTATCGTAAATACCTGCCACTTTGCCTTCACGGTCCACAACGATGCACGAATTGCGCCAGATGCCGTCTTCCTGTTGACGGCGCATTCCAAATGCAATATAACAACGGTTCGCTTTGGCTTCTGACGCAAAAAAATCAACGATCTGGTTTTTTCGCACACGGAGGTAGTCCTGCCGTTCTTCCCCTGACAAAACATCCGGGAAATCGCAATATTCAGGCAATACGATCAAATCTGGTTTGTCGGGCAACACCTGACTGATTTTTTTGTGCCAGTACGCTTTCGCATCGTCCACCACTTTTTGCGGACCCTGCGTCCTGTCCGGCGCCGGTACCTGATTGCCAATGGTAGCCACCGTCACATACCGGGCAGCGATTGCCGGAGTGCCCGACGATAACAAAATTACACACACGATGCGTATAAGCACCAAACATTTGCTCTGGTTGAATTTCTTTTCCATTTGACAGATTTTTAGGCTCCGGCCATTTTAGAAAGACTCCGCTTGTTCCGGCTTCGCAGTTTTACGCAGATGAATCAATTTGGGTTTAGGGCGGATGACTTCAATCTCCATTTTGTCGAACATGTCTTTTGCCGTGGTGATGCCTTCACTGACCGGGGCAACACTGGTTTTTCCGTCTTCCGAAAGGGATTCTCCTGCCAGGGAAAATTCAAAAGTTTTACCTTCCGTGGCGACGATTTCCGAGCGGAACAGCAGCGCCGGCTGACCATTGCTAAACTCGTCCACCTCCTTGCCCTCCACATCCGTTTCCGGGTAGGCTTCGTTATAATCGCCTGCCAAGTTCATCTCCACCCAACATATCCATTGGGAACCCGGCTTTACTTCTGCCAGGACCGAAAAATAATCTTCTTTCGGGGTGGCGCCGGTGACCGCCGAAACCAGGTCATCCTCTTTTTTTGCAGACGGATATTGATCGGATCCGTCTGCTTTAAACAGTTCAAACCACCTGGGAAGCGCTACCGGAACATCCGCCTTCCCTTCCCAATCGTCAGCACCTGCCCGGTGCGTGACGAACACATTCACACAACGATGGGTCCCGGGACCCGCAGCCAATGACCGCGATAACGGGCTTTTCGACGGAGGCCGATCCTGTACAGGAACGCAGCATCCCGGCCGATAACGCAATCCCTGCGGTTCCCCAAACCGTGTTGCTTATAAAGAATCGTCGTTTCATGTTGCATATTTATTTAAAAGTATCTTTAGCATATTCCTTAGCCGGTTCGTAAAGGTTCAATAGCATTCCTGGAGAATGGAACACAAACCGCTCCCGGAGGAGGTAGTCTCTTTGATGCATCATCCAGGATCAGGATCCAGTCCTGACCTGAAGGAGAGACAAACTGAGCATTGTTGATTTTCTTTTGCC
>CAZANK010000783.1:0-1698 GCA_964486235.1 uncultured Prolixibacteraceae bacterium
TGGTGACTTCAATTCTTGCCGGTGAACAATCTTTTTAAAACGGGACCGGTCATGCCCACTATTTATTTGAATTGCTTCTAAATTAGCCAGGGGCAAAGAATAATTTGGATATCCTATGCGTAGATTTGCTATTTTAGTGCCACGAAAATTTGCAATAGTAACACTGCTTTTGTAACGGAATTCGACACGAAGAGAAAGAGCAGTTTATTTTTTGCTTAAACGGTAACACGAATTTTAAAAATAGTAACACCGATTTGGAAAAAGGGGCGGTGTTCAGCAGCGTGATGATCACGAAAGCGATGAATTCGTGCAGGATTTGATTACGTTGAAATTAAAGCGATATGAAGTACAATTCTTTCAGGTATTTATTTTGGACGTTGGTGTTTGCCGGCGGTTTGTCAGGTCAGCCAAGGGCTCAGGAATTAAAAGATACAATCAGTTCGATCGATCTGGATGAAGTGGTTGTTACCGGCACAAAAACAGCCGTAAACCGGAGCAATGTCCCGTTAACTGTTTCGGTGGTGACGAACGAAAAAATAGAGAACAGTTCGGAGTCTGCGCTGTTGCCCGTTTTGTCAGGGCAGGTCCCCGGTTTGTTTGTGACGCAAAGGGGTATTACCGGGTTTGGTGTTTCGGACGGATCTGCCGGACAGATCAGCATTCGGGGTGTCGGGGGAAGCCCGAATACCCAGGTGTTGATCTTGCTGAACGGAAACCCGCAGTTCGTGGGGATCATGGGGCATCCGCTCCCCGACGCGTATGTGGCTTCGGACGTGGAAAAAGTCGAGGTGGTCCGCGGCCCGGCGTCGACCCTTTACGGGACCAATGCCATGGGAGGTGTGATCAATATCATCACCAAAAAACAAAAGGAGGATGGTTTCAGGGGAAATGCCCGGCTGATGGCAGGCTCTTACAACACACAAAAATATATGGTAAACGGCGGATTTAAGGGGAAAGGCTTTGACGTGTTTGCGTCGTTTAACCACGACCAGACTGACGGGCACCGTGATTCGTCCGATTTCTCGATCAACAACGGCTACTTGCGCGTAGGGTACGGCATCAACAGGCACTTGAATATCAGCGCCGATTTCAGTTTGGCAGGCTTTGATGCCACCGACCCTGGCCCGGAGGGTGGAAATGCCGGCGAGGCCATCGATATTACCAGGGGAATGGGCGCTGTGTCCCTTGATAACAACTATGGAAATACAAACGGCTCGATCCGGTTTTTCTATAATTTCGGGGAACACGATATTACGGATGGTTTTCATTCGACCGACAATAATTTCGGGATTGTATGGTATCAGGCGTTTAATTTTTTTAAGGGTAATACGTTGACAGTTGGCGCTGATTATAAAAAGTACGGAGGACTTTCGGAGAACGTGAAAGCCATGAACGGGAACGGGGTCGTTTTTGGCGATACAACGGTTTGGGAGATGGCCGGCTATGCTTACGTGCAACAGGAACTACTGAAAAAACTGACACTGAATGCCGGCTTCCGGCTGGAACACCACAGCGTGTATGGCAACGAGCCTGTCCCGACGGCGGGGCTCGCCTACCGGGCAAATGCGGCGACGACGTTCAAGGCATCTGTGGCTAAAGGGTTCCGGAGTCCGACGATCCGGGAGTTGTACCTGTGGAACGTGGCCAACGAGGGCCTGAAGCCGGAACGGATGGTGAACTATGAAATCAGCGCAATCC
>CAZANK010000784.1:0-1695 GCA_964486235.1 uncultured Prolixibacteraceae bacterium
AGCAGGGAGTTACCTGTTACCGGCTGCCATCTACGTCACTTTTCTCATTTCCAACCTTCAGGAAAACAAATTTCTGTACATCCTTCCCATGCTGATCCTGGCTGTTTGTGATCCGATGGCCGCGATCCTGGGTATGAATACAAAGAAAAACAACGGAAAGATCAAGCTATTCGGCGTTAAAACGGAGAAGACAGTGATCGGCTCGACAGCCTTTCTGATCACCAGTTTTATCATCAGCATCATTGCTCTTTATTTTCACCGACTTGCATTTGATCTGAAAACATTCTGGCTGGCGTTGGCAGTGGCTATCGTGGGTACCCTGGCCGAGATGGTGAGCTGGAGGGGTTCGGATAATCTGAGCATCCCGTTGAGCGTGGTCCTGATTTTAATCCTTTTTCTTTAAACGACAAAACCATCAATCAATAAGCTAAAAATGAAACAAGCCCTGAGCAAACAAAAAACAACTATCATGTTCCAAAAAGAAAACCGATGAAGAGAATCATTATTAATGGCGCAAACGGTTATGTCGCTTCCCACTTCGTTCACGAGTTGCTGGCCCTTGGATACGAGGTCACCGCACTGGTCAGGGGAAATCATGCCCTTTCCGCCGAAAAACGGATGAGCAACGCCCTGTCTGCCGTTCACGAGGATGATCATAAGCCATATAAAAGGCTGAGCGTCTACGACTATTCCCTGACCGAACATGATTTTTCCCTCACCCCGGAACAGATGCGTGAGCTTTTCCGGGGAGACGTGGATTACTTCCATTTTGCAGCCAGTCTGAAGTACGATTTCAAGTCGAAGGAGGAAATCTTCCGCACCAATATCGGCGGCGTGGGGAATTCGGCAGCGGCATTCCTGAACTATGCCGGGAAGAACTCCCGCTTCTTCCTGATCAGTACCGCCTATTCGTGCGGGAACATCACCGGACCCTTTGAGGAGAAGTTCTATGACAATGAAGAAATAGGCGCTTTCCGGAATTATTACGAACAGTCGAAGCGGTTTGCCGAAAACGTGGTCAGAAGGTCCATGGAAGAGCGCGGACTAAACGCCCACATCCTCCGGTTATCGCAGGTGGTGGGAAACAGCAAAACAGGGGTGACAAAAACAGACTACGGTATTTTTGATTTTGCCAAAAGGGTACAGGGCCTGGCTCTCAGGTATCCCAACAAAACCGTGCGGGTCCGGGTCAACCCGGAAGCGACGCAAAACCTGATTCCCATCGATACCGTGACCAGGTACCTGATTAAAACGGTGGAAACCGGTAAACTGCCGGCGATCATAAACATGACGGCCGGAAGGTCGATCAAAAACGGGCATTTCGCCGATTGCCTGAACAAGCTACTGCCGATCACCCTGATCCCCGACCTGTCCCTGCAACGGCGGGAGATGAATTCGCTGGAGCGGATCGTAGCAATCGGGATGTCGTTTACCGGCGGGTACGCCGATCTCAACATCCGGTTTGAAACGGAGAATCTCGATGGCCTTGCCCCGGTAGACGGAAATGAGCCGGACGAGCAATCCATCTTCCGGATGCTGGCGTATTTTGTCGGCAATCTCACGGAAAAAAGAAATAACAAGGTTAACAACTGCGTCACGAAAACAAAGACCCGTGATGCCGGTTTCTTTAAAAAATAAGAGATGAAACGAGCCATGAGAGCCATATCTCTCACACAGATGCATGATTATCCTGGC
>CAZANK010000785.1:0-1694 GCA_964486235.1 uncultured Prolixibacteraceae bacterium
GTTTATACGACGTTCCTGCTGTGGCTGCTGTCTGATCTATATGAGAACCTTCCGGAAGTAGGCGACCTGGATAAGCCGAAGCTCATTTTCTTTTTCGATGAAGCCCACATGCTTTTTAACGATATGCCGAAAACCCTGCTCGAAAAGGTGGAACAAGTTGTCCGGCTGATCCGGTCGAAAGGCGTGGGTATTTATTTTTGCACCCAGAACCCGGCCGATATTCCGCCAGTGATCCTGGGCCAGTTGGGCAACCGGGTGCAACATGCGCTGCGGGCTTACACTCCCGATGACCAGAAAGCCGTAAGAGTTGCGGCCCGGTCGTTTCGGGCCAATCCCAACTATGATACCGAAACAGCCATTACGGGGTTAGGCACCGGCGAGGCACTGGTTTCGTTCCTGGACGAAAAAGGGGCCCCGCAAATGGTTGAGAAAGCCTTTATTCTTCCCCCACAGGGACAAATTGGCCCCATTACGCCGGATGAAAGGGGACAGATCATCAAACAATCATTCGTTTACGGGATTTACGAAAAACTCGTTGACCGGGAGTCCGCCTTTGAGATTCTTTCCAAAAAACAGGAACTTTTGGAAGAAGAACGGCAACGTGTCGAAGAGGAGAAAGAACGGATACGCCGGCAAAAAGAAGCGCTGAAAGCCGGGCAGGAAGCTGAAAGGCTTGCCCGTGCCGAGGCCCGTCAGCGTAAGGCGCAGGGGGGCGGACTGCTGGACGAGCTGGTGAAACAGGTTGGGCGCAGCGCCACCCGTCAGATTTCCAATCAACTGGGTCGTACGATCACCCGGTCGATCTTCGGCACTTTCTTTGGGAGAAAGTAGGACCGAAAAAAAGTACCGGACAACAGCTCTAGGATGCCTGTCATTTGGACTTTTCGGTGTTGACGTTGGCGTTGAATTTGAAGATCAGGTCGAAGCCGCTGTCGGCCGACGAGTTGTTGAGTTGCAGGAACAGGAATTTGAAGAGCTCATATTCGAGCTTGACTTCCCAGGTGACCAGGTCATCGCGGTGGCTTTTCCCGCCAAACTGTTGCCCGTAACTGACGAACAGGTCATTGGTAATGTATTTCCCTACCACCACGGTGGCATTTTCAAAACTGCCTTCGCTTTTTATCTCCAGGTAGTCCATGTTGAGCTTATCGCCCAGAAAGCCGGCGATCTGGGAAGATATGAGCGATGCGGCAGCTTTCCCTGCCAGGGTGCCGCTTCCCGGTCCGTCCACGTCGGACTGTTGTCCGGCCGTTAACGCATTCATCGCTTTTCCAAACAGGATATAGGAAAAAGCGTCGCCTTCGCTGATGGGATCACCTTCCATGGAGAAGATGACGGAGGGTGACTCTGCGGTGCCGCCCACCTGCACGGACAGCGTTTGCTCGACCCGCTCGGGCGAGCGGAATCGGTATGAGGCCGTGATATCCAGGTGAGGGGCGATTTCTTCGCCTCCCTGAAAGCGCACGGTCCCTTTGTTGATCACAAACGTTTTTCCAAGCAGGTCGTACTGTCCCCGAACCACGTCCACGGTTCCGAAGAGTTCAAAGAAATCTTTGTTTTTGAGTACCTCCAGGTCGCCCGAAAGTTCGATGTGCATCTCATCACTTTTGATCCAGGTGTTTCTAGGTATCCTGCCCCGGATTTTTCGGGTCAGGTTCTCCAAAGCTATCTGGAGCAATCGAATGTGGAAGTCG
>CAZANK010000786.1:0-1690 GCA_964486235.1 uncultured Prolixibacteraceae bacterium
ATCAATGCGGCATAATCGTCATTTTTGCCGAGGATTTTTGCGAACTGCGCGAGGGCAAAATCATCAAAGGCATACTCCAGCGTGCGCGAAACCTGTTCATTTTTATGAAAAGCTTCCATGACAGGGTCTTCGAGCGGAATGTAACCGTATTTCAAATAGCTGGACAAGGCACGGCGTCCTTTTCCATCGAGGTATTCTTCCGTTGAAGGATGTTCAAAGGCATTTCTGCGCATGTATTTCCAGGCCGTTTCCGTATCGAAACCGCTGATTCCTTTGATAAAGGCATCTGCAACCATGGTGCTGACATGGTCGCCGATCATGGCGGCGGTATAATTTCCCCAGGCCGGGAAAATAGGCATCCAGCCACCCTGCTCGGCTTTGACAATCAGTGATTTCACCATATCGAGGCTGCGTTTGGGTTCCAAAAGCGTTAAAAGCGGGTGCAGTGCGCGATAGGTGTCCCACATGGAGAAATCGTCATAATACACAAAGCCTTCCGCTTTGCGGGTGGTGGTATCCTGCGCAAATCCGGGGTAACTTCCGTCCACATCGCCGGCGGTGCGCGGCAACTGAAGACAGTGGTAAAGGGCGGTGTAGAATTTCATTTTATCTTCCTCCGAATCACCTTCAACGTCAACCCGGCCCAGGGTTTGGTTCCAGTCCGTTTCGGATGCCTCGCGAACCGATTCAAAATCCCAGCCGGTAATTTCATGGTCGAGATTGTTTCGGGCAGCCTCAATGCCGGTAAAAGAAGTGCCAACCTTCACCTGAACGATTTTTTCTTTTCCGAAACTGATCACCATTTGTTGCGGGTGAATGGTTTGCGGCAACACCTGGAAGGGCTGATCGAACCGGATGACAAAATAACCGCTGAACCCGGCGGACTGGCCAATTCCCTGGTAGATGCGATGAACGGGGTTGTACCCGGCAATCTCGTTCCGCCCGGTGTCGAACCAGACTTTTCCTTCCATTTCATCGCTGTTTGAACGGATTTGCAGGTAATTTTCGTCCTCTCCGAAATAGGTAAAACGGAGCATCCCGGAGCGGATGCTCCCGGTCATTTCAGCCTGAATGTGAAAGCTTTCGAGTATCACCCTGTAATAAGCAGGCGTGGCTGTTTCATTTTTATGGCTAAAATGGGAAACCGGCGATTTCGTCAACGTGTCAATCCGGTCGGTTGAAAAAGGCATCACCGTCACGCTGCCGTAATCCTGCGTGCAGCTTCCGCTCATCCAGTGACTTCCGCGGAAACCGGTTATCAATTCGTCCTTGTAATAATAGGGCGAAATACACTTCATTTCGGTGGTGCGTGTTTCGGGTGTCCATTGTGTCATCCCAAAAGGGCGGCCAACAGCAGGGAAAGTCTGGCCTTTGAGTTCCGACCCCGCTTCACTGTGTTTAAGGGCGCTTTCCGTGTTGGCAGGGGCAGTTCCAATCAGCGGATCGACATATTGCACCGGCATTTGTGCGAACGTCTTTCCCGGCTTATCGACCGCGCAGCAGGGTTTATCGGCGTTGATGATAAGCGGGCGATTGCAATTAACTTCGCCGTTGCCGGGTGTGGCATTCGCGAGCAAACTTAAAAAGATGAATGCCGGTAGAACGATCAAGGTTGTCTTCATTTTACGAGCTTTGTAGCGAATGAAAAGTCGTTGTTTATCCGGGTGCTAAATTTACAAGAACTTCCGAA
>CAZANK010000787.1:0-1687 GCA_964486235.1 uncultured Prolixibacteraceae bacterium
ATCCGGAATCCACCTACAAACAGTACGGCAACGGGACACTTTGGCAGGGAGCCAGTACGTGGAACGGATCCCCGATTATTATGCCTGCAGGGTTCAAACTCAGTGTAAACTTCTAAATCGAACAAAAATGAAAAAATATCAGTTGATACCGTTCTCTTTTATACTGACCGTTTTATTATTCCTGATGGTATCGTGCGAAGACCTGACAAAGATCAACACCAGCTCCGACACGGTCAATGCCGGCGAGATCGATCTTAAGTATTTGCTGACCTCTGTTCTCTCCGCTTCAACGACAGATTATGTGGAAGATCATGTTTATCCGGGTAAAGGAATCTCCGAGGCGATGCAGTATATGCAGAAGGACTATATCGATTATGCCGGTCCGAATAATTTCAACTGGGGCACGGTTTCCATCTCTGACTCTTACGCCTCGCTGTCGAACAGCGAATACATGTGCCGCTATTATGAACGTGCCGACACGGAAAATGAACAGAATTTCTACAAGGCTGCGGGACTGATCATGCGCTCTTTCTGGTATGGCTTTTTTACCTCGGTCTGGGGGGACATTCCGTATTCACAGGCCATGAAGGCCGAAGAGGCGAATTATGCGCCGGAATATGATACGCAGGATGCCATTTTTAAGGGATTGTTGACCGATCTTGAAACAGCCAGTGAATTGTTGGCAGGGGTCGGTTTTGTCGGTGAAGCTTCGGATGCCGACATTCTGTTTAAGGGCGATGCCACGAAATGGAGGAAATTTGCAAATTCCCTGCGATTAAGATATTGCATGCGCCTGTCAGGGAAGGTGAACGAAATGAAGACACTTGGTGTCGATGTCGTATCGATTACCAGGGGCATGGTGGAAAACGCGTCAGCTTATCCTGTGTTCTCATCCAATGCCGACAACGCCGCGGTGAATTATGTCGGCTCAAACGCGGATGATTCATGGTATGGAGGAAGTTATAACTGGAGTAACAGGTCGGAGTTTTACCGGCGTAAACCATGCAGGACTTTTGTCAAGGAATTGGAAAGACGGATGGATCCGCGCCTGACCGTGTTCATTCGTCCCGTCGATGTGCAAATACTCGTCCGGGACGATGCCGGGCCGGGATATGTGAAAAACTCCGAAAACCTCATAAAAAGGCATATCTCATCCGCGACTTATCATTCGGAGGAATTTGTGGATACTTCCAGATACGTGGGATTGCCTGTTGCGATGTCGGATCCGAATTATTATAACCTTTACAAAAGCGTGGATATTTCTGCCATCAATAAGCTTGACCCCTCGATTTACATCGATAACGCTGCGAATCCTCACGTTTCATACCTCGCCGACAAGTACATGATGAACGCCCATTCGTTGGTGAAGGCTGTTTATATGAGTTACGCTGAACTTTGCTTTATCCTGGCAGAAGCGCGGTTGAAAGGGTGGATTTCTACTGGAACTGCAGTTGACTATTTTGAAGAAGGCATTGAAGCCAGCCTGGATCAGTACGCGATTGAGGATGGGAGTCAGACTGTTTATAATCCGTTGAATCACGAAACGGTCGCGTTAAATAAAAACAGCTTTATCGCTGCTCTGGGAAGTCAGTTCGAAGAAGCAGGCGATCATGGACAATTGGAATTGCTGATGACCCAAAAATGGCTTGCCTTGTTTATGACCCCGGAATTTTGGTTTGACTGGCGA
>CAZANK010000788.1:0-1686 GCA_964486235.1 uncultured Prolixibacteraceae bacterium
TAATTCCCTGATTTTATTACAGTTGAAAAATTCCAAAGGGATTTTGTAACAATAGTTAAATTTGATCATAAAAAACCATTAATTTATTACTCATGAGAACTTATACTAAGATGTTAGTGATCACGCTGACAACAGTTTTTTTTATTTCAGGATGCGCTTCAATTGTCAGTAAAGGAACTTATCCGCTGTCAATTAACAGTAATCCGAACAACGCAAAAATTAGTATTACAGACAAAAAAGGCACGGAGGTTTATCTCGGCGCGACCCCTGCAACAGTAAAGCTAAAAGCCGGCGCCGGGTTTTTCGCGAAAGCTGAATACCAGGTCAAATTCTCGAGCCCCGGTTATGATGACAAAATAGTACCGGTATTGTTCAAAGTGGATGGCTGGTATTTTGGCAACATTCTTTTCGGAGGTTTGATCGGAATGTTAATTGTTGATCCCGCCACCGGAGCCATGTGGAAAATCGAACAGGAATTCATAAATGAAACCTTGACAAAGTCCGGATCCACAGCATCTGTCAACCCGGAGATAACGGTTTTAAGTATCAATGAAGTCCCTCAAAGCTGGAAATCACATCTCATAAAAATCAACTAATTGAGACGCGATTGAAAAAATGTACCCGGTTTATCGCCGGGTTTTTTATTTCCGCTAAGAGTAATGATATTCAGGCCTTTTCAGGACCAGGCATCACAAACAGCAGGATCAGGTAAAAAATGATCATCAGCGGGTTGAAGATGGTCAGCGCCAGAAACGCCAGTCTGACAATCAACGGGTCCATTTCCGGGTTAATATACTCGGAGATCCCGCCACAAATACCGGCGATGATCCGGTCTTTTGATTTCCTTAAACGTTTCATAAAGAAATGATTAAATGGTTAAATGGGTTCAAGGTTGCAGGGTTAAAGTCTTGTGAGGTTTCCCAACGTAGGCACTTTCACCCTGATGCCTTTGCCCCGTTTCTTATAAATCCAATGATAAGCTTGTTCCTATGCTTTTAATGCCTTCGGCGTCGTCCATAAAAAAGTCGCCGTAAAAAGAGATCAGAAAGCACATTCCCTCATGGTTCCCGTTCTTCACAAATACGTGAAATTCCGAAGCTTTCTTCTTGTTCCCGAGCATCCATATCTCAGCATCATCGTCTCCGCTGCCGGCGGTTACCAACTGTTTGTATGAGCCGGGAAGCATATAAACCGCCCTTTTTAAAAATCCTTCACCGTCCAGTTTTCCTTTCGCGGGATTATAGGACAACAGCCTGATTTCATGTAAATCGCCTTTAACCTCCTTCCCTTCGTCTTCAAGATTAATATCAAAGGCATCTTTCATATCTTTCGTAAAAGCAAAATAGGTGACGCCAGGCTTATTTCTAAATGTATCGAATATCTGATCAGCCTTGCTTTGAGCATCCGCTACTGAACCACTAAACGCCGTGCACAGGAATATGATATAAGCAATTGTTTTCATTTTTGTCTCTGTTTTTGTTTAAATCGTTATCAGTTATTCCTTTTCCGGCTCTTTTTCCCCGGCAGGCTTTTTCTCCTGAAGTCCCAGCTCGGTCATTTCCCAATACTTCCCGGTCATGTCGCCGTCCCAGGTGTTGGACACATTTTCAATATCATAAATGATCTGTTCTATCTTCTCACCCAGATAAATGGACTTTCCCCTGGGGACTTTCACGGTGATATCCA
>CAZANK010000789.1:0-1686 GCA_964486235.1 uncultured Prolixibacteraceae bacterium
CGGAGACCGGAAAACGGGAAACCGGAAGGATGTTTCCGGAATTTGCAGATAGCTCAAAATCAATCAGGTAATACTTTTGGAGATAAGAATAGCCGGCAAGTCTTGCCGGCTTTTTTTGAAATGGGTTTTTCTGGGAAGAAACTTAACCTACCTGTTTATACCTTTTGGGGTCGATTTGTACCCCCTGTTTTGCAAAAATTTTTCAAAAAACAGCAATTTTTTTTTGAAAGAGCATTTTTTCTCCCTGAGCCGTCAGTTTTATGTCCCGACAATCGCCCTTTTACAACCATTTATTAAGCGCCGTTGAAGGAGAGTTTCCATGATCCTGTTGTTTTTTTTTACGTGGTATAAGATCGTTAATTCCGCAAACCGTTAAAAGGAATGAAACAGATGTGTTATTTTTGTGTTCAACATCCCGATTATGGAAAAGTTTGCATTGATCGTTGCCGGGGGTAGCGGTTCCCGGATGAATTCGGAAATCCCCAAACAGTTCATGGATCTGGCCGGGAAGCCGGTCCTGATGAGGACCATGGAACGGTTTGCCGCGTTCGGGCCGCTGGGCCGGCTCGTGGTGGTCCTGCCTGCCGGCTATCTGACGTATTGGAATGAACTCTGCCTGAAACATCAGTTCCGTCTGAAACATACCGTGGTAGCGGGGGGCTTAAACCGGTTTCAGTCGGTCAAAAATGGTCTGGCTGAACTGCCCGGCGAAGGGTTGGTGTTTATCCATGATGGCGTCAGACCATTGGTTTCCCTGCAAACTATTCGCAACTGCACCGAGACGGCCATGGAACATGGCAACGCGGTCCCGGTGATGCCGGTTTCCGAATCGCTTCGCCGGATCAACGACAACGGAAGTGAACCTGTTGACCGGGAACGCTTCTTCTTGGTGCAGACTCCGCAGACGTTCCTGCTCGATGTCGTGAAGCGGGTATATGCCCAATCCAGGCGCGACGATTTTACAGATGACGCGTCGGTTTGCGAGGCGCATGGAACGAGAATCCGGCTGGTGGGAGGAAACCCGGAAAACATCAAATTGACCCGCCCGGTTGACTTTCAGATTGCCGAATGCCTTTTTCAGTCTGGATCCGGCTCCATTCCTCGGTAAATTTTTGACGTTTACCGATTCCTGTGTTCCGCACATTCCCGGAATGAAATAGCTTTGGGCAGTCCAAAAAAAAAGGTGAGTTTTAGCTGCGATGCCGCGTCATGAACCGGAACTGTCGTATATTTGCCTCCCTTTTTCCGAAGAAGGGAATCGCCGGGACGGAACGGCAGAAGATGAAAATGATCATTGGTTACGGAAAGCTTTTGAAAACGAAATAAACAAATCATGTTCAGAATGAAAATCAGACTGGTTCCCTCACTCTTGTTCCTGTTGATCGCGGGAACTTCCGGAGGACAGGATGTCCTTCGTTTTTCACTGGAAGAAGCGAAGGGGTATGCCTTGAAGAACTCGTATGTGGTGCGCAACAGCGGACTTGATGTGGATGCGGCAAAAAAGAAAGTCTGGGAAACCATTGCCGACGGATTGCCGCAGGTGTCGGGTTCGGCGGCTTACAACAATTACCTGAATTTGCCGACGCAACTGATTCCCGGAGATTTCGTCGGTGGCGAACCCGGAACGTATATCGAGGTTCAGTTTGGACAGGATTATGATTCCAGATACGGGTTTACGGTAAACCA
>CAZANK010000790.1:0-1682 GCA_964486235.1 uncultured Prolixibacteraceae bacterium
TGCAGGGCCGCATCAAGCACTTCCCGGTCGGTAGCCCACAGGTAGGTTGCCCGCTTGGAGGTGAATAGCTGCGCGTGCAACGGACCGATGCCGGGGTAGTCAAGTCCGGCCGAGATGGAATAAGGCTCGGTAATCTGTCCGTCGTCCGTTTGCATCACATAGGAGCGGGAGCTGTGCAGGACTCCCGGACTGCCCAGGGCGAGGGTGGCTGCCGACTCGTCGGTGCCGACCCCTTTGCCGGCTGCTTCCACGCCGATCAGTTCCACCTGCGGCTGTTCCAGAAAATGATAAAAGGCCCCGGCGGCGTTGCTGCCTCCGCCCACGCAGGCGATCACCCGGTCGGGCAGTTCCCTGCCGGCCTGTTCGTCGAGCTGCCATTTGATTTCTTCACTGATGACCGACTGGAAGCGGGCAACCAGGTCGGGGTAAGGGTGCGGCCCCACCACCGATCCGATAATGTAGTGGGTGTCGACCGGATGGTTGATCCAGTCGCGCATGGCTTCGTTGGTGGCGTCTTTCAGGGTCTTGTTCCCCGATTCAACGGGGATGACGCGCGCGCCCAACATGCGCATCTTCTTGACGTTGGATTCCTGGCGGGCCACATCGACCGCGCCCATGTACACCACACATTCCATGTCCATCAGCGCGCACACCGTGGCGGTGGCCAGCCCGTGCTGACCAGCCCCGGTCTCGGCAATGATGCGCGTCTTGCCCAATGCCCGCGCCACCAGGATCTGTCCGATCGTGTTGTTGATCTTGTGGGAGCCCGTGTGGTTCAGATCTTCACGCTTCAGGTAGATGTGACTCTGATAGCGGTCGGACATCCGTTTGGCATAATACAGCGGGGAGGGTCTCCCCACATAATGCTTTAATAACCGGACGTAATCCTGCCTGAATGGATAGGAGTGGATGATGTCCATGTATTTTTCCCGTAATTCTTCGATGTTGGGATACATCATCTCGGGGATGTAGGCGCCGCCAAATTCCCCGTAATAACCTTTTTTGTTTACGTGATAGCTCATATCATTGTTTTTATTTCTTCGATAAACCGGCTCACCTTGCCGGCATCTTTCAGGGCCGGCGCCGTTTCAAAGCCGCTGTTGATGTCGATGGCGTAAAGTTTGGGATGCGAAAGCTTTCTCAGGGCGCCGGCGTCGTCGGGCCGTATTCCTCCGCTAAGGAAAAACGGGACCGCCAACCGGTAGCGGCCGAGGATTTGCCAGTTGAATTTCAGTCCTGTTCCTCCCCGGAGACCGCCTTTGGTGTCGAAGAGGAAGAAATCGGCGGTTTCCGCGTAACGTTCCAGGACACGAAAATCGAATGCTTCGTGAAGGGAAAAGGCTTTGATGACGGTCAGGCCGCTCTTCCTGACGGCGCCGCAGTCGCGCGGGCTCTCGTTCCCATGGAGCTGCGCAGCAAAGAAACCGTATTTTTTGCAAAAGCGGATGAGCGAGGTGCATTCTTTGTCCACAAAGACGCCTGTTTTGCGGATGTGCGCGGGAATCCGGTCAAAGATCGCCGGATCCGGGTTCTCGCCCACGTCGCGGGGTGAGGCCCGGTGAACGATGAATCCCAGGAAATCGGGACCTGCTTCACAGACCTGCCCGATATTCTCCGGATCGCGCATTCCACAGACTTTTATTTTCATGTGTTTATTTTTTCAATTTAGATTCTATCCACTA
>CAZANK010000791.1:0-1672 GCA_964486235.1 uncultured Prolixibacteraceae bacterium
CTCCAACCAGACCCACTCTTTTTACACGTCCCACCTCTGCATTCATCTCTTCAAAAAGCATCGGAAAATCAATGATCGCGGCATTGGGATACTCTTCACCGGGAACCATAAAGACAGGAAAATTCCGGATTTCGGTGATCATGCTGTCGAGCCTGGCAAACGGCTCACTCTCCGGCCCTCCAAGAATGAGCGGGGTGCCAAAACGGGGAACAAGTACCGTCCCGCTTTCAAACTGGGGGCACCAACCTGTTAAATACCAGCCATTGCCAATATTGAATTCATCGTAATACACCAGTGCAATATCCAGGTTCTTCGATTCCAGGATTTCTTTCACCCGAGCAATCCTGGATTCACTCTCAGTTTTATTCAAATATGCCATCACAAATTATATTTTATACGATTCTGTTCTTTCTTTATCATTTATTTTACATCAAGAGGCGCACCTTCGCTGATCACAGTTACCTGCAGACGCGTATTAAACTCTTTTGAACCTCCTCCTGAAAATGTAATCTCATTCTTATCCTTCCTGAGCGTTGGAACCGCACCTTCGGGTTTTACTTCGACAAGGAGTTTCCCACTGGAAGCGTACAGTTTACAATCGTCTGCAGACCGGAATTCCAAATACATTCCCGATTCCATCCTGACCGGAAAAACAAGTGTCTTGCCATCTATCGTGACGGACGGATTTTCAACAAATCCTGGTATCATTTGCAGCGCCTTGACCGGACCTAGCCAGCAGCTCACATTTCCCCCTTCTGGGATATGATTGTACCACAGTTGAAATTTATCAATCTTATTGAATTGAACAGTATGCATATATGAATCGTAAACATAAAAATGAGAGTCATCGGGCCAGATATAATCGCTGATCGCAGAAGATTCTGTTTCGACCAGCTCGAAATATCTCCAGCCGGTAAAATCAATTTTCACGAAGTGATCTCCGTGGGCGCCGTGGGAGATATGTATCGGGCTTCTTACGCTCAAATTCAGGATTTCCCCCCTGCCGTCTCCTTTAACCCACACTCCGAGTGCCTGGTTTTTACTTAAATCAAGCAACGGGGTAAAATCCTTTTCCATATTGATGTACGATCCATCCCGGGAAGACCGGCCGGTGTTTTGTGCGGAGAATGTTCCTCCTGCTTCTCCGGTGATTGCTTTTTCTTCCGACATGCTTATTCTACCTGATACTCCTTCTGCTTTCGACTTATTGACAAAATCGTTTGGTTTCGAAAAGTCAGCTAAAATAATATTGGAGGGATCATCATAAGGTTTTACCGACATCAATACCTGTATTCTCAGTTTAACAGGCTGAGCTTCGAATTGATTATCTGTTGTCCAACGGGCGGTAGGATGATCAAGTCCCGCCACTTTATGTTTTTCATACACAACAGGCTTAAAATTCCATTCACCACCATTTTGCTGGTAAAGTGTGTATTCTTTCCCCGGTTGCCGGAGAAGTTTTTTGACATCTTCGTTAAAATAATCCTTATGCCTTAGTTCTTCATATTGTTTAATAATTTCTGCAGCCCTTTTGAAAAGCGGGATTTCATCCAGCGTTTTCCTGTCAACGCCCCCCAATTGTGAAAAACCGGCATTATTGCCTATCATTTTGCAACCAAGGTATTCGATATCATCAGGGAAAGTCGGTTCTTTCTGAGGCGGTGCCCAGGTC
>CAZANK010000792.1:0-1670 GCA_964486235.1 uncultured Prolixibacteraceae bacterium
CTTCTCAATAAAGTCGATGGCGTCATCAGGTGTAATCACAAATAAACCATCCGGTTTTTTCTCGTCGGAAGCTATCTTTGCCAGAAACTTACAGTAGGAGACACCTGCTGAAGCGGTCAATCCGGTGGTTTCTTTAATGCGTTGTTTAATTTCCCGGGCAATCAGGGTAGCCGATGGCTTGCCTTTTTTAGCCAGTGTGACATCCAGGAAAGCTTCGTCAAGCGAAAGCGGCTCAACCAGATCGGTATATTCAAAAAAGATATCCCGGATCTGCCGGCTCACAGCCTTGTATTTACTGAAGTCGCCGTGGACAAAAACCAGTTCCGGGCATTTGCGTTTGGCCACAACGGATGCCATGGCCGACCGCACGCCAAATTTACGGGCCTCGTAGCTGGCCGCCGCGACAACCCCCCGCACATGATCGCCCCCCACCGCCACAGGCTTTCCCCGCAGTTCCGGATGATCGCGCTGCTCTACCGATGCATAAAAAGCATCCATATCCACATGTATGATTTTGCGTACAGGTGCCTCCATAAAACTCAAGCTTGTCCGCCTCAAAAGTAGGAAAAAAGTTTACAGGCATCCTTTTAAAGGCGATTCTGGTGAGGTAATTTCAAACTTGACCGGATTTCAGTATTGCGTTTTAATCAGGGGATAAAGCCGCGGCCCGGCGGATACGGCGACGGCTGTTCAACGCGTTTATTCCATATGCAAGATTATTCAGGGGCGCTTAGGCGAACACGGATGGTGCCCTGCCTGTTTTCAAGGGTATAAGACGGGACGCGGACCTCAATCCGCTTCAGGTTCGGGATATGCCGGTCATATTTGGTCGGCGCCGGATCCATGCTGATCACGGATATGCCGATATGCTCCGGTGAATCAATCGCCAGTTGCAGTTCCCTGCCATCCTGTTTCAGCAAGGCGACGCCGGTCCGGGGGATCACTTCGGCAGTCGTCATCATGGCCCAGGTGATCAGTCTAGTCGAATCGAGAGCGGTGATCCGGTCTTCGATAACGACGGAATGATCGCTGTCACGGATGAACTTCCGCGTCGCGCTTTCCAGATGGCCGGAGAAAATTGCACTCATGTCGATGGTGGCTTCCGGGCTGCTGCCGTCTTTAAAACCGATGACCGGGGCGGAGGCGTCGACTTTGAAGCGGGCTTCATCAACGGTCAGGGTGCTGTGCCCGAAGTTGTTCTTGGTGACCAGTGACCAGCGCTGACAAT
Source organism: uncultured Prolixibacteraceae bacterium (assembly GCA_964486235.1). Taxonomy (GTDB): domain Bacteria; phylum Bacteroidota; class Bacteroidia; order Bacteroidales; family Prolixibacteraceae; genus JBCFBK01. The sequence continues at coordinate 1,229 of CAZANK010000792.1, forward strand.
CCTGGCAGGAACTCCACAGATCAAAGCCGGCCTGCTCCAGTGAGTTGTAGTCCTGCACACCAGGATCGACCGACCAGCGGACTCCGTTCAGTTCAAAAACAAAGCTTCCGGCATCCATATTCCCGTGGCTGAGCTGGGCCTTTCCTCCTTTTCCCCCGAAATAATAACCGTTGGGATCATCATCCCCGCCGCGGAAAATGACGATAGGATTGGGACCGTCGCCAAGCCAGGCCTTGGGAAGTGCGGACGAAGTTTTGGCATTGACCCGGGAAAGCCAGACCAGCCCGGGCCCGGCCAGGCGGGAAAGCCTCTCACACCACTATAGTGCGCGGGCTACGCCCCTCCCCTTCGGCCAAAATGCCCACCGGACATTCTAACCTTGGGCTGCAACAATTTGACGATTTTCTCCGCTATTCCAGATAGGTGTATCCGTAAAGGCCGG
>CAZANK010000793.1:0-1670 GCA_964486235.1 uncultured Prolixibacteraceae bacterium
GGTCGTGCTGGCCAGGATACGGCCGGTAAGACCTTTAAACCACTTTGAAAAATCCTGTTCCAACTCAAACTGGGCCAGCATCACCGAACTGCTCGACTCGCGGTATCCTCTGACCATCTCGGCATACGGATTCAGGAAGTCCCCGTTCTGATTGCCAAAGAGGATGTGTTCCTCCCTCTGGAACATTTCGTCCGGTTCATAATAAGCGGGGAAACGGACGGGATTCACCTTCAGGACACTTTTGTACAAGGTCGATCCCCCGGGGATCGGCCCTATGTAATCCTGAAACGTACCATGCACCCTTATTTTGGCTCTGGTCGTATTGGTCAGGTTCAGGGTGATGTTGGAGCGGATCAGGTATTTCTTTAGATCAATGTTGTTGTTGAAATTATTCCGCTTGTCCACCTTTAAAATCCCGTTATCCTGCGCAAATGAACCCGCGATATAGTATTGGGCGACTTTACCGCCCCCGGAAATATTCAGGTTGGCCTTTTGGTTCACCGCGACATCTTTAAACAGCATTTTCATCCAGTCAGTGGCCGGGTAAACCATGGGATTCGTGCCCAGGACGGTATTTTCAATCTTCTCCTGACTGTAATACTCCTCGGCCAGAGGATCACGCGTTTTAACAGCCTCGTTTGCCATTCGCATGTACGTGATCGGATCAGCCATTTCTACTTCTTTGGTTGGCGACGAAAAAGAATTTTCCATACGAACGGATACTTTTATTTTGCCCTCCTTCCCTTCCTTGGTTGTCACCAGGACCACGCCGTTGGCAGCCCTCGCCCCGTAAAGGGCTGTCGCGGTAGCGTCTTTCAGGATCGAAAAACTGGCGATGTCGTCCGGATGCAGCCGTGACAAATCGTCCGCCGTCATCTCGACATTGTCGACCAGAATAAGCGGATCGACCTTCCCGGTTCCAAAAGAAGCCACCCCACGGATAAAAAACTGCGCATTGTCCTCAGGCGAGGCATACAGTTGCACATGTACCTCACCGTATCATCTCCAAACTTCCTTCCCGGAACTGAGTTGTACAGTTTTCTTATCGTTCGGGCTGCGCTTCCAAATCGTTGTTATGGTTTACCGCAAAACATTATTCCGGGCCAATTCGATAGATCTGAATAACCTCATTTTTAAAGGCAGGTATTTCAATCCGTGTTTCTTTGATATCTTCTTCATTCCCGGTATATACAGAAACACTTGTCGGCACATCGGCCTCCCCGGAGATTTTTACTTCCAGTTGTCCCACCCGTTCCCGATAATCACAGGTTTTTATTTCGGAGGTCTGGAAAGCGCGTACCATTTTCAGCGCGTCGTCGGTGGTCAGGTAAACGGGATTGTAACCGGAAATTCCCGCGCTGATCCGGCTAAATATCCGATCCCAGTTTTCAGGTTTAATCTTGTAAATATAGTCGGTCTCGTGGGTAAACAGAACGGCGAGAGCTTTTGACTCCAGTCCTCTTCGAAGGGTCTCCACCCCCCGCTCTGCGGTCGATTCGACATCATTGTCGGGCTGCCATTCATACCCGGTAATATCCGTGATCAGGGACGAGAAATTGAAAAACTTTTTACCCGCGAATTCCGTGAAGTCCGCATTATAGGAGGCCCTTGAGGTAAGCGCTCCTTCTTTAGGCTTCCCGACAACAGGTTCGTCATAAAGCATAAACGGG
>CAZANK010000794.1:0-1669 GCA_964486235.1 uncultured Prolixibacteraceae bacterium
ATCAAGGGCGCACGCTGAAAGAATATCAGATCAATTACATCACCGAAGGGAAAGGGATACTGGAAAGCGAAGGAAACCCTCACCAACTCAAACCGGGAAGCCTTCTTCTGATCCGTCCCGGAGTTTGGCATCGTTACAGGCCCCTTCGGCATACCGGATGGAAAGAACAATACATCGGTTTCAACGGAACCATTGCCGACCAGTTTTTCTCTCATTCGTTCTTCCTGCCGAATCAACCGGTGATCCAGATCGGGATCCGGGAAGAGATTATCGATACCTATCTTAAAATTTTCGACCTGGTGAAAGAGGAAAAACCTGGCTTTCAACAAATTGCTTCCGGAATGATCATTAAGCTGATGGGCTATATTTTTTCGTTTGAAACACAGAAGGGATTTACCGGGAAACATATTGCAGGGATTATTGAAGAGGCGAGATTCACCATGAGGGAACGGGTGGGGCAAGTGCTTGACATGGAGAAATTGGCACAGGATTATCATATCGGGTACTCGTATTTCAGGAAAATGTTCAAAAGTTACACGGGCGTAGCCCCCCACCAATATCATCTTGAACTGAAGATGATGCGCGCAAGAGAGTTACTGCTGTCTACCGACAAAAGCATTAAAGAGATCAGTTTTGAACTTGGATTTCAGTCTATCCACTACTTTAGCCGCATTTTCAAAAGCAAAACCGGTGTCAACCCGTCGGAGTTGCGAAAATAAGCCGGTTAATTCTCCGGGTTCCCATTTCCGGTCACCCGTTCCCGGAGTGTGCTATTTCCAGCTTATGCCTTGCAGTCCAACGTTCAAAGCCCACTGCTCACCACTTCTTCCTTCTGGTGTCTGGTTCCTTACGGTTTCTTTCTGAAATCCTTGAACGCGTGATAGTTTCCGTCGCTTTTTTGAGACTCACGAAGATCATGCTGCTGCTGCCATTGGACAGCCATGTTCGACAAGACCGGATCAGCATGGTTGAAAAACATTTTGTAGGAAGCACAAAAACGGGGTTTCCGATGGTCGTGAGGATCCTTGATGCGGTCTTTGGTACATCCGCCGTAACATTTGGTCAGCCAGGGACACTGACGGCACTCCCTCGGCAATACTGCCTTCGCCTGACCGAAGACGGTTTGCTTTTTTGAATTCAGCATATTGATGAGCCTGTCGGTCATAACGTTGCCAAGTTTCCATTTTGGTTCAACAAAAAAATCGCAACTATACACATTCCCGTTATGCTCGATCACCACATAAGGGCCGCACTCCTTCATCATCGTACATTCGGGAGCCTGCATACCCACGTACCCATAGAACACGGACTCGAAATGGCGGATGGATGTGGCGGGCTGTCCGTCCTCAAAATCGGCCAGCCATAGATCGAAGAGTTTATTGAGAAATCTCCCGTAGTCTTCGGCCTTCACCGAAAAATCAGCAGCTTTTAAAGGATCGTTCTTGTCGGTTTCCACAATCGGGATAAACTGCATAAACCTCAGGCCCAACTCTTTATAATAGGCGTATAACTCTTCGGGATAGTTTACCGAATGGTTGGTTACACAGCACATCGCATTCGCAGCGACCCCCTCGTCGAGAAGCATTTTGGCCCGGTCTTCCACACGCTGATGGGTTACCTTACCGGCCTTGTCAAACAGGTAGTGGTCATGAATAAAGGCGGGACCATC
>CAZANK010000795.1:0-1665 GCA_964486235.1 uncultured Prolixibacteraceae bacterium
TCGCAAAAAGGCAAAACATGAAGTTTGAAGGAGTCATTTTTGATCTGGACGGCACCCTGCTCAATTCGTTGGACGATGTGGCCGATGCGACGAATGCAGCGCTGCTGCAAAATGGTTTTCCGGCATATCACCCTAAAGCTTACAAACAATTTGTAGGCAACGGCCTCCGGGAACTGATGCGCACCGTGCTTCCCGAAGCACAGAAGAACGACGAAAAACTCATCGACAGGTGCCTGGCATCGGTGATCGGGACTTACAATGCCACCTGCATGGACAAGACGAAACCTTATCCAGGAATCGCCGGTTTACTGGATGGACTGGCCTCGCGCAAAATCAAGATGGCGATCCTCTCCAATAAATATGACGACCTCACCAAAAGAATGGTACGGACGTTATTGCCGAGGTGGGACTTCGTGCAGGTCGCCGGACTGACCGCCGAAGCGCTCAAAAAACCCAATCCGGACGAAGCGCTGCGGATCGGCCGGGAGATAGGTATCCCGCCCGAAAAAACGCTTTACGCCGGCGACTCCGGCACGGATATGCAAACCGCGAACAACGCCGGCATGTTCGCCGTGGGCGTGTTGTGGGGCTTCCGTTCAAAGGAAGAGCTGCTTTCGAACGGCGCAAAGGCCGTGGTTGAATACCCGGAAGACCTGCTCAAAATGCTGTAAACCTTTTCAATAAGGTGGGGATCTGCTCAAAAGTTTTAATCATACTTAAACTCCAGGTAAGTATCCATGCAGGGCTTCACAAAACCGCGGAACAGCTCGTCGGTGGCCTTGCCCCGAAACGGTCTCATCAGGGCGAGGAACCAACCGGAAGTAAACCATTTCATCTTTTCTAGTTAACTACAAAAATCTTCGGAAAATTCTAAAAAGGTCTTAACTTTGAGTAGATTAACGCCGTCAAACATGAAGAAACCCTGTTCATTGCTTTCAGGCATAGCCTTCTTTTTCGCAGGTTGCGAAAAAGAAGGCCCCATCCCGCTGCCGCAGGGCACCTTTACGGCAACTTCCATCACGGAAAATTTGCCCATCCACGGTTTTACGAAGAACGGCGCAATTGCCGGCAGCAAGACCATCAACCGGATTCTCGATGACTACGATAATTATATCCCTGAGTCCTGGGACCTGTCTTTTACATCAGTGGAAATACCGGAGGGGCAAATCCGGATTCAGGATTCGTTCATCGAATACACTTTTATGAGTGAACTGCTCAAGTACGATTATACCAGGAACGATGACTTACTGTTTCTTGAAATGCAGGACTCCATCACCATAACAGCAAGCTATTCGGATTATTACATTCAACTGTTCAACACACTCAATGTGTATCCGCTTCCTGAATTCAGTGAGTATTATGTCCCCACACCAACAGGGTTCTACGCTGTTAGCAGGTACAAGGATAAACGCTATATCGAAATCATTGATGAAAATACGCTCCGGATGCATTTCACCAGGCATTTATATGTGGTGAATTATACAACTACTTATCAGACATTCTGGATATTACCGGTCGAGTTGAATAATTATTTCAGGGAAACCGGGTACGCGGCCATCAAGGAAGGTGATGCCGTGCTGGTCAAGGAATTTGAGATTGAATACCGGAGCAAATGAAAATTTTACGTAGTATTTATGCATTTAGTGGTACCTGAGTGGTCAATTT
>CAZANK010000796.1:0-1661 GCA_964486235.1 uncultured Prolixibacteraceae bacterium
GCAACCGGCTGAGCGTGGACCTCACCTATTACAACGGAAAGACTAAGAATCAGATACTGAGCCTTCCGGTTTCCGATGCTTCCGGCTACAGTTCGAAGGTAATCAATGCCGGTGAGATCAAAAACAGCGGTATTGAAGCCACGTTAGGGATCACTCCCATCGCAGGAAAATTCCGCTGGAGTATGAACTTCAACTATGCCGCCAATCATTCGGAAGTGGCCGTTCTTGACGGAAAAATCCAAACCTACCTCATCATCAGCAATGCAGGTGAACCTGCACTCAGCGACATACACGCCCAGGTTGGCGCACCCTACGGGAACATTATCGGCTACGCGTACAAAAGAGCTCCCGACGGACAAAAAATCGTCAGCGCAGCCGGCCGGTATGTCCGGGAAAGTGAGACTTCCGTTCTGGGGAACATCACGCCCGATTGGATCGGCGGACTGAACAACACCTTCTCCTACAAAGGACTTTCAATGAATGTACTCCTTGATTTCGTTCAGGGGGGGAATATGGTCTCCGCAACAAAGTATGAGATGACCCGGAAAGGAACAGGCGCGTGGACGGTAGAAGGCAGGAGACCCAAAGCCCGTTACACCGAGGGCGATAATATTCCCGCAGGATCTGTCGTCGGCGATCCGATGCCCTACACCGGGGTACTGGATGGCGTTGTTGAACTCAAAGACGGATCCGGAAACGTGGTCGGGTATGAGAAAAATACCAAAGCGGTCCCGGGAATGACTTACTGGGCCAACAGGGCCTGGGATGGTATTGGCGAGGAATTTGTTGAAGACGGGAGTTACATTGCCCTGAGGGAAGTCATGTTAAGTTACCGCATCCCTCCTTCATGGCTCAAACGTTTGCCGGTTACCGGCGTAACCCTGACAGCCATTGGCAGAAACCTGGCTTATCTCCAGAATAAGATGGACTACCTGGGGTTATCTCCCGAATCGGCTCCCAACACATCGGGCGGTGCCTCCGGTATTGAGGCGCTGGCTGTTCCATCCACACGCACGTACGGGTTCAACGTGAAGATCACATTCTAATTCATTAAATTCCTGAAAAATGAAAACATCGATAAAAATACAGCTATTAGTCTCATGGATACTGTTGATTGGCAGTGCCTGTACGGATGACTTCGAGAGAATGAACACTTCCAGACGCCTGATCACCGAAGACCTGATCGATGTGAACATGCTGTTCACACAGGTGCTGGCAAGAGCCGTTGTCGAGAATGGCGAAACAGGCTTCGGCACGACCGGCAACTGGGCGGGCATGTCGGTTTCAGGGTCCAACCGTCCTTTTGAAACCGGCGAAGCGCCCGGCGTGTGGACCAGCACATACGGCAACTACGCACGCAACCTCAGCAACATCATTTACCTTTGCTCGACAAGGGAAAATGCCGTGGACCTGGTCAATAAAAAAGCCATTGCCCGGATTATGAGGGTATGGGTATTTGCCAGGTGTACAGACACCTACGGTGATATCCCCTATTTTGAATCATGCCTCCCGCCGCACGAAGCGGTAACGACGCCGAAATACGACCTCCAAAAAGACATCTATGGCGATTTCTTTAAAGAGTTGAGAGAAGCTGTAGCAGAGATTGACCCCTCAAAACCTTCGTTCGGGAACGCAGATATTCTGTATAAAGGAAACCTGGA
>CAZANK010000797.1:0-1654 GCA_964486235.1 uncultured Prolixibacteraceae bacterium
GACAAACTCGCTTCCTGGAAGAGAGCGATGAACAACCCAACTCATTGTGCTTTCGACGTTGACCTGACCATTGATTGGGATAATTACTTTCAGGGGAATGATCCAACCGACGAAGATTTGGCAAAATACAACGACTATCAGCAAAAATTATTCAGGGTTAAATCCGGTGAGCTGACCATTGAAAAGAATGGCGTCAACTATGAAATAAACATCAACTGTACAACAGAAGAAGGGCAAGCTATAACCGGAACCTATATGGGGCCGTTGACCGAGATTGAGTTTGGGATTTAACGATTATCCAAAAACATAACTACGAATAGGATGATGACAAATGATTTATTTTACCGATTTTGCAGAGCAACCGCCCTATTGTGCGGTTGCCTGCTTCTCGTCTGTTCCTGCTCAAAAGATGATCCGGAAAACGATCAGTACCCAGTAAATCCCGGAGCTGATGAGAAAATAGTCTATTGACGGGAATGGATAATCGCGAAACAACAGCAAAATACTGGAAAAACGGGGATGCTACCAGTTTAGCTGATGGGGCAAATATGCCTGGGCGAAGGGTATCTGTATTATTGCCATGAGAATTTAATTTTCCGATTGAGTCACTCACATAGTTGGTCTTCCCCGGACGTGGTGGTATCTTCTGGAATCCCCAGCTAAAGAGATCAAACGATGGATGTATTTGATTACTTGTAACTATCCCTGAAATTGAATACCTTTGGATATCATTTGAACAGGATGGAAATTAAATTATTAGCTGCAGAAATTAAGCAACACCTGAACAATCATTTGGACGGCATTGTATCAGATGTCATTATCTTCGGCTCCCGGGCATGGGGGAAAGCCAGGAAAGATTCTGACTATGATGCTATTATTGTCTTAGCTACAGAATATACCAGAAAAGTTCAAAAACAGATAAATGACTTATGTTATGATCTGGAACTGAAATATGACATCTTTCTGGACACACAAATCATTTCCGAGCATGAACTTAAAAATGGTATCCGCGGGAAACACCCATTGTTCAAAACGGCAATCAAAAAAGGAATACACGCATGATTAAAGACAGTGACCGCGATACACTGATCAGCTATCGTCTGGATCAGGCAAGAAATACAATTACTGAGGTTAACACATTAATTGAAGCAAATCTTTTAAATATTGCAGTCAACAGAATTTATTACGGAATGTTTTATTGCCTTACCGCCCTGGCTCTAAAATATGGGTTCAGTTCTTCCAAACATTCGCAGTTAATCGGATGGTTCAATAAACACTTCATAAAAACGGGGTTTATCGATGTTAAGTATGGAAGAATGTTGAGAGACGCTTTCAAAAACAGGACCGAAGGTGATTATGTTCCTTTTGTTGAATTCGATCTAAATGATGTTATTGACATGCAAAATGATATGAAAGATTTTATCCGGGAACTGGAATTATACGTTCAAAATCAATATTCAAAATCTCCTTTTATTTAAACAACACGATGACCTTGCTATTGTTGTATCGGGTGATAATAATTAAAAAATAAATTTCCCCGGCAGTGAATAACCGGGGAAGCTTAATGTGGGCGTAGGATGACTAAATGGAGCGTACCTATCAGACTTCCAATACTGAGCCTTCTAAATGAGTTACTTGGGGATAGTTTGTCGTA
>CAZANK010000798.1:0-1654 GCA_964486235.1 uncultured Prolixibacteraceae bacterium
GTCTCCCGTTTCCGTGTTCCGGTCTCCCGTTTCCGTGTTCCGGTCTCGGTATTCCGTACTTCCCGACGAATTGTGCGAACCGGTCTTCCCAGATATAGCGGTCGCGGATCGCGAAGCAGTTTTTCCTGATCCGCTCCGATTCCGCCTCGCCATTTTGGTGATACCGGATCACCGCCTGCGCAAACTCCTCCGCGCTGTCCTCATGGATCACGTATCCCGTCTGATGTTCCTCGACAAACTCCTTCATCATCTTTGCCTGTCCCACGATGACCGGCTTTCCCAACTGCAGATACTGGTAGATTTTGGTGGCGATGGTCCGGTGAATCTCGTCGCGGTTCGCCGGGGGCGTGAAAAAGCACATATCGCCCGCCGCAATGTAGGAGGGCAACTTTTCGACCGGCGACCAACCCTCGAAGCGCACCAGTTCCGCGACACCCAGCTTCGCAGCCAGCGCAAGCGGATCGTACGGTTTCCGGATATTGCCGCACAATAAAAGCAGCACCTCCGGGATTTCCTTCCTGATCAGCGGGAGCGCCCTGATGGCCACGTCGATGCCCCGTAAAATATCCATCCCTCCGGCGTAAAACAAGACAAAACGGTTTTTGAAACGATCGACAAGACCGGCATCGATCTGTCCGGCGCGGAAGACCTTTCCCGACGGCGTGTTCGGCAGACAGACGATCTGGTCGGGGTGCACGCCCACGCGTTCGATATACACGGAACGAAGCGGCTCCTCGATGGTGATCACCAGGTCCGCCTTCGTCAGGTATTTCCGCTCGTAACGTTCCCACGGACTGAGTCCTTTGATGACCTTCCCCACGGGGGTGTTGTAATGCGCGGTATGGACGATCCAGTTGCTGTAAAACTCATGCTGGTCGCACACCAGCTTCAGCCCGTACTTCCGCTTAAAGAAGTATCCTACCGATGCGAGCGGCAGGTCATGCACGTGAAGAAGGTCAAACTGCTCCTCCTTCATGATCCCGGACACGAACGACCGCCACAGCGAAAAGAACACCGGGACTACCAGGCAGGCGGCGCCCAGCCGGTACATGGACCGGCTCAGCCGGAGACGATGAACCCGGATGCCGTTGATTTCCTCATAGGCGGGCCGGTCATGCAGGGTCTGGCAGGCGATGGTAACCTGGAACCCGTTTTCGATCAGGCTTGCGGCCTCCTTCTCCACCCGGTTGTCGGGCGGAAACTCTTCGGCCAGTAACATCAATACGCGCATGGTTATCTTATTTTTATCAATTCTCCCTCAGCAACTGAACCACCTTCGCTGTCAGGGCCTTCCTCGAATACGCCTGCACCTTCCCGGGCTCCGGCGCCGGCACCTGTCCCGCCAACGCCTCCTTCAGGAATGCCTCCATCGCTTCCTCCCCGTCATAGTCAAAAAGTCTGCCCGCACCTGTTTCGCGGATCAGTTTTTCCAGGTCGCCGTCCCGGGGACCGATGGCCAGCACGGGCCTTCCCGATGCCAGGTATTCAAAAAACTTGCCCGTGATGATGCCCCGGTTGTGTTCCACGCGGGGAATGACCAGCAACTGAAGGGATGACCGCAGCAGGTAGCCGACCGACTCCTGATGCCCGACATACCCCACCAGCTCGAGTTTCAGCGCGGGACACGCCTGCCGGATGCGGTCCACCACCGGCG
>CAZANK010000799.1:0-1649 GCA_964486235.1 uncultured Prolixibacteraceae bacterium
ATTATCAATTTTCCCACCGATCTGGAACTGCAGTTTCAGTTTGTCATTGAAGCCGTACTGCTCAATGCTTCCCCTCATATTAATCCGGTCAAAGCTTGTCCCCATGATAATCCCGTCATTTTTATAATATTCAACGCTTGAGATGTAGGTGGTTTTATCCGTCCCGCCACTGATGGATAAACTGTTTTTATGCGATACGCCTATCCGGGTCAGTTCATCCTGCCAGTCGGTGTTCACGCCCATGTCATCTTCCGGATTTAAGGACAATCCGTTATCTGAAAGATATTTGCGGTATTCCTGGCCTGACATCATCTCGATGCTGTTCGAAACAGTTTCCACCGCCAGATAGGAATTGTATGAAATAAGCTGCTTTCCCGATTCTCCCCGTTTGGTCGTAATAATGATCACCCCGTTTGCAGCACGTGAACCATAAATAGCTGTTGCGGAAGCATCTTTGAGGACATCAATCGAAACAATATCGTCTATTGCCGGCATAAGGGCATTTGGCATTCCGTCAACGATATAGAAAGGTGTTCCTGATAAGGTTAATGAAGATACGCCCCGCAACGTGATGGAAGCGCTTCCATAAGGACTGCCATCCTTGGTAATACTCAGTCCCGGAACTTTACCCTGTAAGGCCAGCACCGGATCACGGATCACGCCTTTGTTCAATTCTTCTGACGAAACGGTCGTGATCGAACTGGTCAGGTCTTTTCTTTTTACCGATCCGTAGCCAATCGCCACAACTTCTTCCAATCCGACGGTGGTTTCCTTCATTTGGACAAATAATGTGGTACGACCGCTCAGGGCTACTTCCTGGGTTTCCATTCCTACAAACGAAAAAACCAGGATCGCATCGGAGGGGATATTCGTCAGCGTGTAGTTCCCACCGGCGTCCGTGACGGTTCCAATTCCGGTGCCTTTTTGCATGATCGTCACGCCCGGCAAAGGCTGCTGATACGCGTCGGTGACTTTGCCGGTGACCCGTTGCTGCTCAGTGGCTTCCGGTTTTTCGGTTTTGCCTGACAAGAGAACCTGGCGGTCAATGATCCGGAACGAAATACCTGTTCCTTCGAAAACATGGGACAGGACTTCCTCAATGGTCTTTCCATTGATGTCGGCGCTTACCTTCTGCTCTACATCAATTCTCGAATCGCTGTAAAGAAACCGGAATTCCGTCTGTTCCTCCAGTTGGGCCAATACTTCCTTGATCGAAATATTGTTTACATTCAGATTGAGCCGCGTATTCTGGGAATACGTGGTTGCCGAAACATGAAACACGGCAACAAACATGATCAGTGTGAGTGCTTTCATCGTTTTAAAAATTTTGCCTGACGGCATCATCCTCTTCCGTTTTTCGGAAGAGATTTCAATTTTTTTCATAATTTTGTTTTTGGTTTTAATACTTATTACCAGTAATGCATGGTAAATTGAAACTTCAGGCAGGAGTATGTGGGTGCATGCTTCTGCTTTTTTATTACCAGACTTAAATTCGCTTCGCAGAATTTGCTCATGCTATGCAGCGCTCAAACAAGTTTGGCACTCCTGTCGCTTAATCACAAAATTTCCATAGGCAGGTCGTGTTTATTGTTTATGATAGTTCAGGACGACATCTTCGCCGTTTATTTCAAAACTGAACGGCGTGACAT
>CAZANK010000800.1:0-1644 GCA_964486235.1 uncultured Prolixibacteraceae bacterium
ATCCACTGTAAAAGCATAAAGATAAATCTTAATTCTAATTTTCGGCTGTATAAGTGTGGTAAAGTTAAAGCTGAAAACTAAACCTTGCGTTATGGTCATTCTTTCTAACTATTGGTTGGCCTCACTTTGATCACTTTGTCCAACTCGTAGCAAGATGGAAGCAGGCATCAGTTCATACACCTTTACCTGGGCGGTCGGTGTTCCGGGACAGGAACCGCTCCGGCGCATGTCGGTTTTTGACCTGATCCAAAAAGCAGCCGGCTTCCACGTGCCTGTTGTTCAGATTGCCGATAACCTCCCGCTCGATGCCCTCCCGGATGAACAGATCAGGGAAATCGGGCGTTATGCAACCGAACGGAACATCCGGATCGAGCCCGGAGCGCGGAAGATGACTGACGAAATCCTGCACCGGTACATTGAAATTGCGATCCTGCTGGGTTCTCCCTTTGTCCGTTTTGTGATCGATGGCCCTGGTTTTCAGCCATCCTTAAACGACGTGCATCAGATCATCCGGACAGCGCTTCCGGCCCTGGAAGAAAAGGGAGTCGTTCTGGCCATTGAGAATCATGATCGTTTCAAGGCCCGTGAATTTGCGTCGATGGTTGAAAAAGCAGCCAGCAGTCAGGTGGGGATTTGCCTCGATACGGTCAACTCGATGGGCGCCGGCGAAGGGCTTGAAACCGTGATCGGACTGCTGGCCCCGCTGACGGTAAACCTGCATGTGAAAGAATTCTGCGTGGAGCGGGTCTTCCACAAAATGGGATTTGTCATCGAAGGGAAGCCGCTGGGGAAAGGCATGCTGCCGCTGATTGAATTGCTGGAAAAAGTGAGCACCCGGTGCCGGTCGGCCATCCTCGAACAATGGACGCCGCCGGAGGCGACGATCGAAGCCACGATCAGGAAAGAAGCAGACTGGGCTCATGAAAGCATAAAATATTTAAAATCAAAATTATACTAATGAAACATTTATCTTTAATGCTGATCCTGATCTGCCTTGCATTGAACGGAATGGCGCAGGAAGCCACACAATGGTCGAAATATGAGATCAGTTTTACCAGCAACAGGGAATACGGAAATCCTGTTTACGAGGTGAAGGATTTCAAAATCACATTTGTCTCGCCCTCAGGAAGGATAAAAGTGGTGCGGGGGTTCTGGGACGGCGGCAAAGACTGGAAAGCACGTTTTTTGCCCGACGAAGCAGGAACCTGGAAATGGACATCGGAATGCTCCGACAATGGGAACAGCGGACTGCATGCCCGGGCGGGACAGTTTGTATGCAGGACTTCCCAAAGCAGCGAACCGATTTGCCGGAACGGAGCCGTCGGGCATCAGCCGGGACAGTATTACCTGAGCCATGCCGACGGTACACCGTTTTTCTGGCTGGCTTGTACGGCCTGGAACGGCGCTCTAAAATCGACCGATGAAGAATGGCAACACTACCTCGGCCAACGAAAAACCAATCAGTATAACGTGATCCAACTGGTCACCACCGAATGGCGGGGCTGTGATAAAAATGCGGAAGGGCTCACAGCCATTGAAGGCGGCGGATATATCCGGATCCATCCGGAATTTTTTAAACGAATCGATCAGCGCGTCGATGAAGCCAACGCCAAAGGCTTTGTGGTGTCGCCCGTCATTTTATGG
>CAZANK010000801.1:0-1640 GCA_964486235.1 uncultured Prolixibacteraceae bacterium
AAAACAAAGATGCACCACAGGTCCATCCCTTTTCGACCGGTGCGGGGCTTGCCGGGATTGATGCGTTTTTCCAGAATGCTGAATATTTTTTCATTGTACTCCGGGTTGCAGTAGATGGCCTTCAGCGCGGCCAACAGTTCATCCAGTGCAAATTTTCTCTTGGGATTGATGTAGGTTTGCTCGATGGGAATCTGTCCCAGTGTCAGTTGTTGCTCAAATCGGTTCCTCATAATGTATTTTGAAAAAAACGGTTAAACCTGGCTGTAAAAAAAGCTGGCCTGCATTTTTGGAACTGCAGAACGTATTAAATTTCTGCAATTTGCAGCAGAAATCCAAGTGACGGGTGATAAAGTTTTCAACAATCGCCCGCCGGTGCCGGGAAGTGAGGCCTGAGGGAGGAGAGAGGATGCCGTCTTTTGGCAGGCTTTTGTTCTCAATTGATGTAGTTGTCAGGGCATGGCAAACTCGATCTCTGCCATTTTCAGGTGGTGATTTCTTTCTGAACCGATCAGGGCAGTTGCCAGATAGCGACCTTTGGCGGTGCCGGGAGGAATTTTTAGGTTTACCACGCGCATGTCGCCCGGAAGCGCGTAATACCGGACGTTCGGAAGCTTTGTTTTCTTCCCTGAATCCATGTTCCGCAGTTCGATCTGAATGATGCCTTCGTCCCAGAATTTTCCCGCCATGAAGAGTGTCAGTTCCAGAATAGCCGGTTTTTCCGGACTGCCGGGGAGCAGCTTCCTGAAATCCATGATTTTGCAATCACAATCGTCTCCTGCGTAAAAGGAATGATGGACTTTTACTCCCGGGCGTATGCCAGCATAGCCGTCTTCAGCGCCCATTCCCGGGTCTGCCGGATTCAGACGGGTTAAGAAGACCATCGCCGTACGGACCAACACGGAGTTGTCGCTGTTGGACGCAGCCGGTGTTTTTAGCAGGATTTCCAGCCGGCGTCGGTTACCCGGTTCCACGATCAGACAGGATGCCGGATGGGTCCGGATCCAGCCTGCGGCAGAGGTTTTCAGCGTTCCCGCATCAAACGTCCGCTCATTACCCCAAAAATCATAATCCCAGTCGCCTACAGAAATACCCAGTTTTAACGGGGTGTGCCCGGTGTTGATCACCGTGATTTCCTGAATATCCTGGCTGTTGGGCGGAGTTGTGAAATACAGACGCGACGGAATGCAAATCACACCCTGAGCATGAAGGTGCGGGCCGGGATGTGTGCCGGGAAAAACAAAAAGGAAGATTTGCAGAGAATGATGGTTCATTAGGATTGCTTTTTTCCGGTAAATGTTTTTTTCGGATATCCGCGTCAGCTTACCGGTTTTGCCGGAGAAGCTGATCTTTGACGGTTTCGATGAGTCGCCTTTTTCCTTCCTGAAGCTGCAGGTAGGTTTTGAGGATCGTTTTATTTTTTCGCTTGCCATTGATGATCATTCGCACATAGGCGGCTGATACTCCCTGTATTTCTGCAACAATGGCGGCAGTGTCATCTCTTTTTTGACGGTTCTTTTTTTCCATAGACCAATCTTTTTATGTTTATCGTTTCAATGTGGTCAGGTATTCTTTACCTTCGGTTGTCGTCTCTGTGACGGCTATTTCGTCTTCAGTCCGGATCGGGTAACAGACTCTGTCTT
>CAZANK010000802.1:0-1640 GCA_964486235.1 uncultured Prolixibacteraceae bacterium
CGTGGTTTTCTTTCCGATGATTTCCTTGTATTCGGGCAGGGGAATGTGAAAGAACGCAAGGGCCGGATAAGGGTTTCCCCCGTTTTTTTGGGTGAAGCTTTTGCTTTGTTCCCTGTACCAGGCGATCTGGTCGAATGTCACCCATTCATAAGTTCCCAGATCCCCTTTGGGTTTAAAGCTTGAATGCGAATCCAGGAAGTAGAGTAGCGCTGCAGTGTCAGTTGACTTTGAAGCTTTTATTTCCAGGATGTAGTTGCCGTTTCCTGAAAGATGTTCCGGTCCGTTTACGGTGAGGTTGTAAGGCAGTCCCCCGATCGTTTCCATGATTTGCTTCCCCGTCAGCTCATATTCGACATCGTGATTGCCGAGGGTGACCGCCCATGGAACTTTGGCGTCAATCAGAACCCGGGACAGGGCCAGCCAGGCTTTCACGGTATTTTTTGAACACACCACGTCGCCGGTCAGGACGACCAGGTCCGGTTTTTCTTTTTGGATCACCTGTTTCATCAGGATGAGTGCACTATCGGACCGGTAGGAGTCATATTGAAAATGAATGTCTGTAAACTGGACAACCTTGAATTTCCCGTTCGTGTCAAAACGCAGGTTTTTTGACGGGCCACCTGCCCGCACCGGCATGATCATGACCATCAATGCCGCTACAATACCAATCGTTTTTTTCATGTGTTTTTTAAATTAAGCTTGTGTCATTTTTATATTTTTCATCCCCGCGTAAGCAGGAATCTGCTTTAACCGGAGATCCCCTTTACGCGGGAATGATGGCCCTGCTTTTCGTTTACAATATTGTCTTATTTTACCGGCAGCCAGTCATCAAAATCCGAATCGATTTGGAACTCGGTCACCCCGCAGGCTTTCAGGAATTCAATATCCCGTTTTGCCCCTCTCACGGGGTCTTCATCATGATAATGCCCGAAATTGACCGAAGGCACGACGGTAATGGAGGCCTTCTGGCACAGTTTAATCAAGGACGAATTCAATTTCGTTCCGGAGTCAAAGAGAAAATAATGACAAGCTACATCTTCTCCTTTTTCAAGTTTCTCCCGGAGGGCGCCCATCTCATGGATACGTACCCCGAACTTGGCTTTCCCCCAAAAATACGCTTTGGCGGGGTTGTCAATAAAGTACGCATCTTTCAGAAAACCATATTTTTCCATCACCTCGCCAAGCTTTTGATAAAAGGCGGGTGTCGGATCTTTTTCTTTTACATCGATCATCAGTTTAACCCTTTCCGTGTACGTCGCGGCGAATTCTTCGAATGAAAGCGGATGATAATTTTTCCCTTCTGCCCGCAGATTTTTTATTTCTTCCCAGGTCATCTCGTCGACCCTCCGGGGGTCACCGTAGAAACGGTTAAAATTCCGGTCATGGTTCAGGATCAGGATGCCATCCCGGGTATCCTGAACATCCACCTCGAGCATAAAGTATCCCTGATCGACAGCCGCCTGAATGGATGCCGGGTCAAATTCATTGAATTTCCCCTCGACGATGCCACCCCGGTGGGCGATCAGCTTATAATCCCGATATTCGCCGTTATTTGCCGCCATATTGGCAAATACATCCGGATTATCCAGGTTGATCATGTCAATGTCGTGTGCCAACGCCAAACGGTAAGCTTCCCAGTC
>CAZANK010000803.1:0-1639 GCA_964486235.1 uncultured Prolixibacteraceae bacterium
CCTGCAAAACCTTCTTGACGGAAACGTTTTTCAGGTTCAGGTTCAGCGTCGTCTCCTGAGAATAAGATTGCAGGCCAAAACACTGGACTACAAGAAACAAACTCAAAACAATTGTCAATCTCATTGTTTTCAAAATTTCAGACCAAGGGAAATGTTGCTCATTCCCCAGGGAATGGTTACACTTTTTTTTCATAAATTTGAATACTTTTATTTGTTACAAGGTAAAAGTTTCAACCGTTCTTTGCGGTTGGATCATCAAGGGCAGTTGGCGAACTGCCCTTTTTGCTGAGAATCAATTAGTTTTTACTCATAGGCTGAATTATTATTTTTTGATTTTCTCGCTCAGATTGGTCCATATTTTGATTCGTTCTTTCGTGAATTGATGGTCTTTGCTGACAGAACGGTCCTCGAACGAATAGTCGATCGGCGCCGTCAGTTTAAGCAGTTCCATCACCTGCCTCAGGCTTTCACCGGTAAATGTCGCCGTGTACCGGTAGTTGGCAACGGATTCATCCAGAAGCTGAATATCCGCATTAAACCAGCGTCCCAATTTCAGGACGACATCGGGAAAAGGAGTCTTATTAAAAATCAAATGACCTTCTTTCCAGGCAGCGATATCATGAACATCAGCCGGAGACATGCTGAGTTGCCTGTCTTCAACCGAAAAGCGGGCTTCTTGTCCGGGGCTCACCAGGAGCGAGCGGCCGGCAAGGTGGTCACTTACCCGGATTTTTCCTTCTTCGAGCGCGACAGCGAACCGCTTATCTTCCGAATAAGCGCATATATTGAATGCCGTGCCAAGGGCTTCAACCTCAAAACTTCCGTTCCTGACCATGAAGGGTCTCTTCCCGTCCTTAAAAACTTTCACGTAGGCCTCTCCATCCAGTTCGACCATTCTCGAAGTTCTGCCAAATCCGGAAGGAAACTGCAGCCTGCTGTCCGCATTTAGCCAGACTTCCGTCCCGTCTGAGAGGAAGAAATGAGTCCTGGTACCCGGTTGCGTGCTGACCTGTTGGGTCATTTCAGAGGCCCGGAGATCGCGTGTTAAAACCTGATACCGGTAAAGCACAAACAGGCTTGTCAGGAATAATGGTAAAAACAAAACGGCGGCAATCCGCTGCAAACGGCTCATAAGAGACCGTCTTCTGCCAGACAGAATTGCGTTCAGCACTTTCCGGCGGGCTTCAGTCAGATTAAAAGAACGATACAATTGCAGATCGGAACTCATCCGGTCAATCTGTTGCAATTGGCGATACAGTAAGGCATTTCCGCACTCATCCAACCATTTTTCCAGTAGTTCCTGTTCGTGCCTGTTCGCATGCTTTGCAAGACAGGCGAACACATACTCCGGTATTTGATCAGATTTGTTCATTTTCATTCATCGTTTCGTATTCGACAGTCATTTCGTTTTTCAAGAATGCTTCTCACGCCTCACAAAACCCGGACAACTCAGATTGTCCCCGCTCAATCGAAACCTTCTCAAACCCCAGACACGTCCCTTTACATTTGCTTATCCGAGATGTTCATCACTTTAACTTCACTCTGATGACAAATAAGACAGGATACCCCCTAAAAAGAAATGCAATTTTTTTACCGGAGCGTGTACAGCAGCAAAACAAAAGGCAGATAATCCTGAAAA
>CAZANK010000804.1:0-1634 GCA_964486235.1 uncultured Prolixibacteraceae bacterium
GCCCGGGCGCCGGTCGAGGCCATTGAACGGGCCAGAAATCCGTTATGTCCGCAATTATGAAGAACGATCAAAAAATTTTCATCCTGGAATTCTCCGGCTATTTTTTTGATATAATCAGACGAATACAGGTTACATTCTTCTTCTCCCAGCAGCCCTGACGCAGGTTCGGCCAGGATGACACCTGCCGCTCCCATCAACTTATAGGCTTTGATATACTGTTTAATGAAGAGGCTGCATTTTTGTAATAAAGCTTGGACAAGATCAGGATCAAGGTAGATTGCAGTCATGATTTCCGTCATATCGAGCAACCTGCCGGCCAAAGAAAACGGACCGATACACCCGGGGAACACAGGAGTATCTTGGATATCTTTGATCGTTAATTCCGCGGCTTTCAGGTATTCCCGTACCCGTTTGGATGAGGTAGGCTCCGGAACGGAAAGCAGGGCCGCTTCTTCCCTATTTGCGATCAGTTTGCCGGTAACCGTCGGTATTTCGTCTTTTTCAAATTTAATCTGACAGCCGAAAGCCTCTGCTTCTACGGTGAGGTCCATGATCATGGTTACTGCAGCCGAACGATAATGCTGATATAATGCTTTAATGGCCTGCGCGTGTATTTCTCCGTTTGTCACTGCTTCATATACTGTCGCTCCAATAAGTTCGATACCCGGGTGGGTCATTATCGGAACAGCAACCCGTTTGGGTGACTCCATGATGTTTTCACACCACTTCCTGATCGTTGTGTTCATGTATTTGTTTTTTAGTTTACAAAGGTATTGGTAAAGAATCCGGTAAAAAATAGGAATTTTTGTGATAAAGATGTCTGATCTGACTTTCGTATACCCGTTTCTATTTCACGATGAAAATGTCATTCCATCCACAACGATGGAATGACATAAAATACGTTTCAATAAACCAGGAGATTGTCATAAACTAACTCCGGGTTTTAAGGCTTCATCCATTTTCCGTCCAGCAAATCCTGATACGTGGGATTATAGGCATTTGTATATCGGTGGCCTGATCCTGGTAATTCCCGGATGCGATTTTTCAGTTGTCCCGAAATCCGGAAATGGGAGAAGAGTACTTTCAGACTGAGTTATCAACACCTTGAAACGTCACAATATGAAAGGTTTTTCTCCCTGGTACGCGGTGGTTTGTTCATAACTCGACACGCTGTCTTCAGCAAAAATGTTCTATTATTGCATACGATTGACGGTTTGATCGCGAAAATACCATTTCGTAATCATGAAAAAGGGAATCCTGTGAAAATCAGGGGCTGTACCCGCAGCTGTAAGTCTTTTCCGGCTAATAACCGGGATTTTTGAAATTCTTTTGCCACTGTCGGGATGTTCCGATGGGAAGGCTTTCAAAGACGAGCCAGAAGACCTGCCTCAATCCGTTTTTCAATTGGACTTTCGGGAGTTGAAGTCTGGTTCAGGATCGGAAATTTTTCCAGCTTGGATTTTGATGGATTCTGTCTTGTAACCCTTTTGCTTCTGAATGTGAACGATTCAGTAGGTGTGCGTATAATTAAACAGATGAATATGAATGCGATAAACAAATTTCAATCAGTCACCAAGCGGGATGGACGGCAGGTCCCGTTCGCCCCGGACAAGATTACTTTCGCGATTTTTAAA
>CAZANK010000805.1:0-1630 GCA_964486235.1 uncultured Prolixibacteraceae bacterium
CGGGAGATGTAGACGGCGACGGCGATATCGATCTGGTTTCAAAAGTGTGGAACGCCGATGGTCTGGTTTACCATCTCGACTACTGGAGGAACGAGTTGATCACGGCGCCGGCTTTATCCGCGCCGGAACGTGCGACTTCCGGCAGAAGACCAACATCGCCCTTGAAACCCTTTCAAAGATAACAAAAGAGGGTGACACCGGAAGAAGCAAGTCACATTTCTTTCAGTAGGGGGGAGGCCCGGCTCCAGAAGCCGGGTTCCACCAGGCGCGCGCTTCCGATGATCGACGCCCGTTCTTTCAGCTCCGAAATCGCCACCTTCACCCTTAAACCCGCCCGGTGAAGGCCGACATGAAGCGCCGGGAAAAACAGATGATGAGCATGGGAGATGTTGCCGCCAACGACCATGACTTCAACGTCAAATTTCCTGAACCACGGTTCCAGCAAATCGACCAGCTTGCTTCCAAAATCACTGAACACGCCTTTGGCCACCTCATCTGTTTTGGCGGCTTCGGCAACCTCCCTCGCCCCTTTCAACATCCTGCCCGATAACCGGGCATACCGGTTCACCAATCCCCTGGTTGAAAAATAATCGTCGGCAATGCCGTCTTCAAAAGGCAGATGCCAGACGCACCCGTTGACAGGCACTTCTTCGCCCGAAACCACCGGCAGACTGTCTCTTAAAAAGGCCGAGCCAAAACCGGTTCCCAGGGTCACCGAAAGGGAACGCCTGAATCCCCTGGCCTGCCCCACCCAATCCTCTCCGACCGCGAAAGCGGTGGCATCGTTGATAAACCGGATCGGGAAATCGACCGGCAGGCCGAGGTAATGGCGAAGTTCATGCGGCACGTTGATCCCGTATATCTTCTCGTACTTGTTGTTAACACCGGTAAACAGAGGGATGCCATTCTCATAGTCGAACGGTCCCGGCATCGCAAACCCGACGCCTTCCACATTTTCAGCGCCGGCTCTTTCGAGGGTATGTCTGCTCGTTCTGCCCCAGGCATCCACGATCGACTCCGCCTCCGCATGGTTATCCACACCGTTTTCGGCAAAGGTGTTTTCCAGATATTTCCTGTTGCTGTAGTCAAATGCAGCGCAACTGATGTGGCTTCCGCCAATGTCAGCGCCTATCGCAATCTTCTTTTTCATCTCTTCATCATCTTTTCACGTGAAAAGGAGTATGGAAAATCACTTTCTTTTGTCCCCCTGCTTGTGTTTGGCTTGCTTCCCATATCAAAATGAACGGTCGCACCTTTCTGCAACTCCGAATAGTTCAGATAATTCTTTCCGTAATCCTTTCCGTTCAGACTGACCTTCTGTACATACCGGTTCTCAGGACCGTTTTGCGGCGCGTCAATCTGAATGGTCTTCCCGTTTTCGAGTGTTACGGTGACCTTTTTGAACAAGGGTGCGCCGAGCACATACTCATCCACGGCAGGCGTGACCGGGTAAAAGCCCATGGCGCTGAAGACGTACCAGGCCGAAGTCTGTCCGTTATCTTCATCCCCGCAGTAACCGTCAGACTGTGGCGTATACAACCGGTCGAGCACCTCCCTGATCCAGTATTGCGTTTTCCAGGGCTGCCCGGCATAGGCATACAGATAGATCATATGCTGGATCGGCTGGTTG
>CAZANK010000806.1:0-1630 GCA_964486235.1 uncultured Prolixibacteraceae bacterium
GACTTGCGCAACCAGCTCGGCGCTGGGAGGCGTATCAAAGGTTTCCTCGCACGCAACCAGCACAAGCATCATCAAAAAAAACTGTTTCATGATCGTCCTTATTTTAGTGAGTACCGGTAAACGCCATTCATTTGGCTTCTAAATTAGTGATATTCCTGCGGAATCCCAGATCAGGGTTGAATTTTCCCAAAAGATTCAGGGTTCAAGCGGCTCGGGGTGGATCGTCGCGATCATTCCAAACCGGATTTTGATCATCCCCTCAATCCGGGAGCAGATCGCATGTACTTCATCCAGCCTCATTTGCGCCGGTAGTTTGATATGGCAGCTCAGTTCCTGATGACTTCCGTATTTGTGCACATGAAAGTGGTGGATGTAAACATTCCGTTGAAGAAGCGCCGTAACCTCCTGCGTGATTTTTTGGATGACTTCAGGATCGACTTCTTCCCCTAAAAGGGCCTTGATTTCTTTCGACAGGATTTCGTAACTGGCGCGGGCGATCAGGAATGCCACGATAACGGTGAGCACCGAATCGATCCACCAGAAATAGTCCCCTAAAAAGATGCCAACCAGGATCACGAGCGACGATAAAGCATCACCCCGGTGATTCCAGGCGTTGGCCTTTAAGACCGGCGAACCTGTCTTCCGGTAAGCCCAGAAGCCGTACTGGGCAAGTAATTCCTTGGAAACAATGGATATAACGGTCACGGCGATGGCGAAGGTGCCGAAACTGACCGCTTCGCGGGAAATAAACTTTTCGTATGCGTTCACCAGAAAATTGAATGCCAGGATCGCCAGCAGTACCCCGATCACGATCGCAGCAATATGTTCCATCCGGCCATGCCCGAAAGGATGCTCTTTGTCGGCCGGCTTCCCTGCGAGCTTACCGCCAAGGACGACAATGAACGACGAAAAACAGTCGGTCAGGGTATCCCAGGCGTCGGCAATGAGGGCCATGGACCCGGAAGCAATTCCGGCCCAGTATTTTAGTACGAACAACACTGCGTTAACCAGGATGGACACCCAGCCTACCGTTATCACGTATTTCTGACCACTTGGATTCATAAAACCATTTTCGGGTTAAAATTAGAAATAAAATGTTGTAAAACTGCAACTGAAGCAGCCGCCAGCATGGTTGTTCCAACTCACGGCTCACGGCCTACTGTACTTCGTGTGCTTCGGTACCAGTCCACAAAGTGGTGGATCCCTTCTTCAAAGGAATACTTGGGATGATATCCCAGCAGCCTTTCCGCCTTTTCAATACTGGCATAGGTGATGTCGACGTCGCCCGGCTGCGCGGGAAGTTGCCGGATATTTGCCTTCTTGCCCGTTGCTTTTTCAAGGACACGGATCATATCCCGGAGTTTGACAGGTTGGTTATTTCCCAGGTTAATGACCTCATAGACCCGATCATGTTCGAACAGATAGTTGAGCACCCTGCAAATGCCATCCACCGTATCTTCATAATACGTATAGTCGCGTGCGGTACTGCCATCTCCGAACATAGGTATTTCGGCGTGGTTTAAAATGAGCCTGGTAAACTTGTGAATGGCCAGGTCCGGCCGCTGCCGCGGGCCAAACACGGTAAAGAACCGCATGTTGATGATGTCCAGTCCATAGAGCGCGTGATAGG
>CAZANK010000807.1:0-1627 GCA_964486235.1 uncultured Prolixibacteraceae bacterium
CGATTTTACCATTCGGCAAGATGCGGAGCTATTTAAAAAGCTTCCCGGATTTCGAAATATTTCATTTGAAAAGATCGGGTTGAAAAACAGACAAGAACAACATCAATGAAACGAATTATTATACTAATATTGAGATTTGCTGAACCAAGCGAAGAGAGAATTTTTCTAATGGTTAGTTTATACCAGACGACTTTTTGGCTTCCGGAAAGTATGAAGGGGTAGAAAAAGTTTATTAGCTTTGAAGGGGTTCAGTATGAATACGATTTTTATGTGAACGTGAAATTTATCACAGTTACGATTGTTCAAAATAAAATTAAGAGATATGACTTTTATGTGTAACCTATTTTGTAATAGAAAAGCGCCTTTATTGATTGGTACGGTCATCTTTTTTGTTTTTCAGGTTTTGGGGCAGAATGGACCGTCATTTAATAGCCTATCCAATCGTGATTTAGATTATGGGTATTGTAATGCCCGCCTTGATGGTGATACGTTGCTGCTTGAAAACGCATGCATAGCCAGGCGTTTTTTATGGAACGATGGAAATATAATTACATCTTCCATTGAAAATAAAGCAACAAAGCAGGTTTGGAAATGTAAAGCTGAGAAACCCGATATTTCACTTCCGGGAATTGATGAAAAAGGCCCAAACGGGACATTTTCAATTAAGAAAATCCCTGCGGGGGCAATCTCTCCTGAACATTTTGAGGCAACAATTATCAGCAAAATAGGTACTGTTGAAGTAATGCGTGTTTTTCGGTTGTATCCCGCTTGTCCGGCAATTGCCTGTGATTTGTATTTACGGGGCAAGGCCAATACTCCATGGGACCAGGCTGAAATCAATCCTTCCGAATTGCAGAATGTGGAGAAACAGTTGAAAGATGCAAGCGGTGGGACGATACCGGTTACTGAAAAGCTTGAGTTGCCTGGCAGGCATTGGAAAATTGAAGCGGTTGAGTTTCGTGACGTAACGGACCGGTTTAATAATTTGGTACAGGAAGTTTCGGGTGTTTCTTATTTCAGGACACTTTTCAAAGGAAATTTGCTTTTTGCAACCGATATGTTTTCGGGTAATGGAATTTTTATGTTGAAAGAGGCCCCAACGACAAACGCGCAACTGGCTTATCCCGGAAATGATTTTTTGACAGAGTTTGGAACTCTGAAAATATTGGCGGCAGGGATGAAAAATTCCGATCTCCATCCGGAGAAGTGGACACGGGCTTATGGATTTGTTACCGGTGTTTGGTCTGGCGATGAAACCAACCGCCTTGTTGCCTTGCGCCAATATTTAAAACAGGTGAGGTTGCATCAGCCGGACCGTGATGAAATGATCATGATGAATACCTGGGGCGACCGTGGTCAGGATACCCGGATCAATGAAAAATTTGCACTGGCTGAACTTGATGCCGGGGCAAAATTGGGGATCACCCATTTCCAGTTGGATGATGGTTGGCAGAATGGGCGCAGCGGAAATTCCGCATTCCAGGGAGGCTCATTTTCTGATATCTGGAAAAATCCCGATTATTGGAAGCCTCATCCCGAAAAGTTCCCAAACGGGTTGGGGCCACTGGTTAAAAAAGGAAAAGAATCAGGCATTGATATCTGTCTTTGGTTTAATCCGAGCCCGGAT
>CAZANK010000808.1:0-1623 GCA_964486235.1 uncultured Prolixibacteraceae bacterium
TCCGGATGTGGCGGATTGCCGTCGGGGAGCAGGGGACAGAAATGCCTATTGCAAACTATTGGGGAAGCATTCAGAATGGATATGATCTTAATGGAGGCCGTTCTCTTTTCACGGGAATCCGCGATTGCAATATTTTTCTTGAAAATATTCACAAACCGATTGACCTGGAGGATTGGGAACGGGACATCTGGAAAGGGGAAGCGATGTTTCTAAAAGCATATTTTCATTTTTGGCTGTTACGGATGTATGGACCCATCCCCATCATTGACGAGAATATCCCGATAAGCGCGGGTGAAGAGGAGGTAAGAATGTACCGGGAACCGGTAGACTCGGTTTTTAATTATATCGCCGGTCTCCTCGATAAGGCGAGCGTACTTTTGCCTGACAAAATTGACAATATCACCGAGGATATGGGAAGAGTTACGAGGCCCATCGCGCTTGCGTTAAAAGCCCAGGTGTTGACTTACGCTGCCAGCCCTTTTTATAACGGTAATCCGGATTATGCCGGCATGGCCGATAAACGGGGAATTGCCCTGTTTCCGCAAACGTACGATGCCCAAAAGTGGGATCGGGCAGCAAAAGCTCTAAAAGAGGCCATTGACGTATGTCATGAAGCGGGCCATGCTTTATATGATTTTACATCGTCAGGGGTCACGACTTCGTTAAATGAGAAAACAATAACAGCGATGCAGGTGCGGGGCGCGGTTACGGAGCGGTGGAACAGTGAAATTATATGGAGTAATTCCAACAGCGATACCTACAAGATTCAGCATATCAGCCTGCCTGCCTTTAGTTCCCTCAACAGTTCGGGAGCGCGGTTAGCCAGGCTTTACGCACCCACGTTGGACGTGGTGAAGCAATTTTATACTTCAAACGGCGTACCCATCGAAGAAGATAAAGACTGGATTGGCCTAGACCTGATGGCGCTGCGAAACGGAGATGCGGCGCATAAATATTATGTGAAAGAAAGCTTCAGAACGATCAACCTGCATTTTAACCGTGAACCCCGGTTTTATGGATCAGTGACTTTCGACGGGAGCTTGTATTATGGAAATGGCAAAGTGACCGATACAGACCTGCCACTGGTTGAAACGTCAAGAGCTTCGAGTTCTTATAATATGACCGGTACAACAAGCGGATCAATAACCGGGTATTACGTGAAAAAAGTCCTGCACCGGTTATCCTCGATTGCCGGCACCTCGGAAGTCCCGTCTTTTTACCGCTATTCATTTCCTTTGATCCGGCTTGCCGATCTGTACCTGATGTATGCCGAGGCGTTGAACGAGTATAAGACAAGTCCTGACGCCGAGGTTTTTGAATACATTGATCTGGTGCGGATCAGGACCGGTCTCGACGGAGTTGTTGAAAGTTGGTCCAACCATTCTGTTACACCCGAAAAACCGACGACAAAAGAGGGAATGAGGGAAATAATAAGAAGGGAACGGATGAACGAGCTGGCATTTGAAGGAGTCCGTTACTGGGATTTAAGACGTTGGAAATTACTGGAAGCGTATATGAACAAACCCGTTTGCGGACTTCAGGTGTATGAAAAAAATCCTGAAGATTTTTATAAAGTCAGGGAAATTGAAACTCCCGTTTTTGAAAAAAAGGATTACCTGTGGC
>CAZANK010000809.1:0-1623 GCA_964486235.1 uncultured Prolixibacteraceae bacterium
TCTAAAAAGGCTGTCTTTGTTATACGACAGCCTCTTCTTCCCACCTCATCAATAACCCGGATTTTGTTCAAAGGTTATTCCGTTGGATTCGTAATAATCGATCTGCGTCTGGGGGATCGGCCACAAAGGCTTACTTTCATCATAGGTTTTCACCTGCGGGTTCTCACCTTCAATATCCGCCCATTCTTCTTTGACCGTATTCCAGCAAGCAGGTCATAATACCTGTATCCTTCAAATGCCAGTTCTATTCTCCGTTCATGACGAATGATCTCTCTCAATCCTCCCTGTGTACCTCCCGGAAAATTTAACGCGCTGGCGACTGTAAAACCTGCTCTTTCCCGGATCAGGCGCATGGTCTGGTTCCATACCGTTTCATTGAATTGTCCCAGCTCATTTTTCGCTTCGGCATACATCAGGAGCACATCGGCATACCGCAAATGGATCATATCCTGGTCACTCCTGGTATCATACCCGGCATTAATATTCGTGTTTACATATTTCTTGCCGATAAATGCTGTTGGTCTTCCTTCCGCGTAAGGCACATATCCTTCGGTCAGATTATACACCCATGGCTCTCCGGGTTCACAGAAAACAGATTGCTGCAGGCGGGGATCCCTGTTTTTCCATAATGCTCCGGGATCATAGGCCGGATCTTCACCGATGGGCAACCCGTTAATGGTCCGGTAATCATTGACCAGATCTTCCAAAACATTATAATGTAAATGCCTTCCTAATTTTACATCCATGCTGTGATAAAGATTAGGAGCCAAAAACTTTACCGAAAACAGGATTTCCGTATTATCGTCTCCCTGTCCTTCATTCAGGAACATGGACTGATAATCGCCATAGAGTGATGTTTTACCGGACGACATGACTTCTCCGGCATATTGGACAGCACCAGACCAGTCCCCCGAATACAAACATACCCTTGCTTTTAATCCCCGCGCCGAATTTCTTACAGCATGCCCCGTATAATTCTCATCAGGAAGGTTCTCTATCGTATAATCCAGGTCTTCATGGATAAACTCCATAACAGACTCCTTACTGCTTCTGCCTTTTGACGCATCTTCAATACTGGCAGCCGATTCAAACAACGGTACACCGCCGTAATTCAATACCAGTTCATGATAGGCAAAAGCCCTTAAAAACCTTGCTTCAGCCCGGTACTGATCCTTATCATCTTCATTGATTTCGACAAGGTCGACTTTGGAGAGAAAAATATTTACCCTTGAAATCAAGTTAAAACAGGTAGAATAATATCCCGTTGCCAATCCCCCGGTAGAAGGGTTTAAAGATCCGGTCGTCATGTCAACCACGTTCCAATAAGTAGCAAGATACAAATTATCCGTCAATGCATCCCAGTAAACCTTATTCCCCTGATCCATCGTACCCGCTGAAAAATATTCGGAATACAAATAATTGTAACAGGCGGTCAACCCCATTTCTATTTCACTCTCTGTTTTCCAGAATGTACCTTCTGAAAGTTGATTATGGGGATACTTTTCTAGTAAATCTTCACAACTCCACAGGGAGAACAGGAAAAATACCAATATATATTTTGTGCCTCTCATCGCTTTATTTTTTAAAATTTAACATCCAAGCCTAACGAAAATATCCTCACCT
>CAZANK010000810.1:0-1617 GCA_964486235.1 uncultured Prolixibacteraceae bacterium
ACCTGGTCATTGACCGGTGGGACAACAACGAGGCGGCCGATACGATGACCGTCAGGTTGGTGGCCGGGAAAAACTACCCGGTAAAGGTGGAGTACCGCAACCGGGATGGAAATGCCTTTGCCTCGCTTTTGTGGAAGACCCCCGCGATGAACCTTACGGAGAAGTTTGCCAGGGAGAAGAAACTGGCCAAAAGCAGTGACGTGGTGATCGCCGTAGTGGGGATTAACCGCAGTATCGAACGCGAAGGGCTTGACCGGGAATCGCTCGACCTGCCCGCAGACCAAACAGATTTTGTCCGGGAAATCTACAAGGTCAACCCCAAAACCATCGTGGTGTTGGTTGCCGGAAGCTCGATGACCATCAACTGGATACAGGATTATATCCCCGCCGTTGTGAATGCCTGGTACCCCGGTGAACAGGGCGGGAATGCCCTTGCGGAAGTGTTGTTCGGCGACTGCAATCCTGCCGGCAGGCTGCCGCTGACGTATTACAACTCCGTCAGTGATTTGCCGGCCTTTAATGACTATGAGGTCTTTAACGGCCGCACCTACATGTATTCAACCAAAAAACCATTGTACCCCTTTGGCTTCGGATTAAGCTATACGACCTTTCATTACAGCGATATCCGGATTGACCAATCAACAATTCTTCCCGGCGACACGGTAAGCGTATCGGTTGATGTGCAGAATACGGGAACGTGCGACGGGGACGAAGTGGTACAACTGTACCTTCGTCATTCAAACCCTTCAGAGCCGATGCCTGCAAAACAACTGAAAGCCTTTAAGCGGATAAACTTGAAGACCGGTGAAAAACAAACGGTCACCTTCCTGCTCACCCGCGAAGAGATGTCATTCTGGAACAGTAAAGGCGGGTTTGTGTTGGAGCCCGGTACCCGCCAGGTGCTGATCGGTGCCTCGTCTGACGACATCAGGCAACAGGCAAGCTATCGTGTGGCGGAAGAATAGGAATGAGCCGGTCGGGTGATTGAACGCGTTTAAAATTATTGAAAAATGAAAACCATCTCGAAATGAATCGCATTGCCATACCCGGGAGATTTCCCGGTACAGTCAAGTCCGCTTTGTTATTCATCGTGTTCTTCTCTTTTCAACGGAGTGCCACAGGCAATTTTCTCTGTACTGATCCGGGAATGCCGGAAAATGAAAAATCTGCGGAAAGAAGGGATAACGTAACTGACTATGTCAACCCGTTTATTGGATCGGGCGGAAACGGGAATATCATTCCATGTGCAGTCGTTCCTGCCGGAATGGTACAGGTCGGTGTGGATACCCGTATGGAAAACTCGGGATATCTTTATTCAGACAGCAGGGTACTGGGAATAAGTCACGTACACAAATCGGGTGGCGGATGCGGCGACTTTTTAGACATCTTATTTCAACCGGTTCCGGACAGGTACCTGCCTGAAATCCCCGTTAAATATCCCGCTGAAGGGTTTTCTTCTGCGTTCTCCCACCAGGAAGAAGACTTTAAACCCGGGAATTATTCGGTCAGGCTTTCCGATTTTGATACGGAACTGTCGATCACCGCGACTAAAAGGTGCGCATTTCACCATTATACATTTTCCGACGCCGGAAATAATAAGGTGGTCATCGATCTGAA
>CAZANK010000811.1:0-1615 GCA_964486235.1 uncultured Prolixibacteraceae bacterium
TTTTGGGAATCGTTGCCATTTTCATCATCGTAATTGCCTGTGTCAATTTCATCAACCTGGCTGTAGGTCAGGCAGAGCGAAATACCAAAGAAACCGGTATTCAGAAAGTATTGGGTGCTTCGCGAAAAAGCCTGGCGACCAACTTCCTGATCGTGACCTTTCAGAAAGCCATGATTGCAGCGGTTTTGGCCATAATTTTGACTAAACTTTTGGCGTCGCCCTTTCAACATTTGACGCTGATGAAAGCAACCAGTCCATTTTCCGGTACAGAGATCCGGATATTTTTGGCGGTAATGGTTTTTGTATCCGGCCTGCTGTCGGGCTTGTATCCCGCGCTGGTCATCTCACGGCCAAGGCCGGTCAACCTGTTGTCGAACCGGAAAGATAAAAATGCAAATCCGGGAGCCTTCAGAAAGTTGCTGATTGTTTTGCAGTTCTCTGTCGCCACAGCGCTGATCATTGGAGTTCTGTTTATTTTCAAGCAGATTTCCTTCATGAAGAACCATGAGCTGGGGTTTAATCAGAGCGAGCTGCTGGCCCAGGATATTAGCGGACTGGACAACGATCTGGAAGTTTTACAACGAAAGGCCGCAGTTTTAGAGCAGGAAATCTTAAAACAGGGAATGCAAAATGGCATCCTCAAAACGGGGGCGATGGAAGCCATTCCCGGTACCAACTTTCGAAATGCTTTTACCATTTTTGACCCCGATAACCTGAACAGCTACACAGCCGTTTCAGTGGGTATAGACGAAAATACTTCCGGAGTGTTGGACCTGACGGTGGTCGAAGGGCGGGATTTCTCCGGCGGCCTGGCATCGGAACGGAACGCTATCCTGATTAATGAAACACTGAAAAGACATTTAGGGTGGAAATCCATCGAAAATAAAGAACTGGCTATTTTCTCAAAAGATAATAAAGTGCGTGTCATTGGCGTATTCAAAGATATCAATATCAATTCGCTCGACCACGCCATTCCTCCAATGATCTATCGGTATAAAGAAAATGCCTATCCGCAATATCTGGTTTTCAGGATCCGGCCCGGAGAGGAAGACAGGGCATCGGCCCTGATCAAAACTACATGGAAGAAAGTTTCCGAAGGAGAGCCGTTTAGTGTGTTTTCGGTGGCTGATAAATTTAAAGCAATGTATGGCAGTGAAGAACGGCTATCGAAAATCATTGCGGCCTTTTGTCTGATTGCGGTGCTTCTCTCCTGCTTTGGACTTTTGGCCCATATTGCCCTGTCGGTCCACCAGCGTACCAAGGAAATCGGCATCCGCAAAGTGAATGGCGCCAAAGTTTCTGAAATACTGGCTATGCTCAACAAAGACTTTATTAAATGGGTAGTCATTGCCTTTGTCATTGCCACTCCCATTGCATATTATGTCATGAATAAATGGCTGGAAAACTTCGCTTACAAAACCAACCTGAGTTGGTGGATCTTTGCCCTGGCCGGGTTACTGGCGCTGGGAATTGCGCTACTGACCGTAAGCTGGCAAAGCTGGAAAGCAGCGACAAGAAATCCGGTGGAGGCGTTGCGGTATGAGTGAAATGGCTTGAACGATGATTCAATGATTTGCTGAAAACATTCCATCATGAATACGGATTGTGAATTTTC
>CAZANK010000812.1:0-1610 GCA_964486235.1 uncultured Prolixibacteraceae bacterium
GTTACCCGTACCCTTTTGTCGCCCGTGCGCGTTTGGTACTTGATCGCCTTTTCCACGACAATATACGACTGCTCTGAAATTAATTTCAGCATCAGTTTCTGGTATTCCACTTCGGCGCTGAGCAACTCATTTTTCGATTTCGTATATTCCATCTGTGAAATAGCCTTCTCATTCAACAGTTTATCGTCATTCTCAAACTTATTTTTCGCCATCTCATAGGCTACTTTTGCTTTTTTCAGATCAAGAATTAACGATGCCCTGTCCTGTGCATTTAGCTGGACGATTTCCCATGCCAGGAACGCGATTATGAATAAAACTTTTACCTTCATTTTCTTCTATTGTTGTTGTTACTTTTTTGTCTCACGACTCGCTACTCAATACTTCCGGTCTCCTGTTTCCGGTCTCCTGTCTCCTAATTTACTACCTTTCCAGTCCACCCTATATGACCTGTCATTTTGAAAATTCCACATGGTTTTTCGTTTAAGGTCGGCAAGAGCAAGTTTATTGTCAATATATGCATCCAGGTAATTCAACTGGATCGCTGATAATTTCTCGCGTTGAATGGCAAGTTCCTGGCTCGATATATCACCGTTTTCAAAACGCATCGTAAATATCCGGTAGGTCCTTTGCGCGAGTTCCCGGTTCTTTTCATGAATCAGCAGCCGGTTTTGACTCTCATCCACCGATCTCACAATATCCCTTACCTCTTTTATAACGGTATTTTTCGTGTTTTCAAGCCTGAGTTTCAGGTTTTCCAACCCGACCTTTGCCTGCTGAACCTTTGCCTTTCCCCTTCCCCAATCCGAAACCGGGTATGAAAGTGTAAGCATAATTCCCCTGTTCTGCGGCCGGTCGCTCAGATTTTCTATGGAAGAATTGAACAGGTCGTTCAGCTTTCCCGAACCGAGGGTACTGACACCTGTGAAATCATAATACCCTGATATACTGCCTTTTAACTCCCGCACCCGCTTAGCGCGGTCAACCTCGATCTCCTGCAGATCAATATCGATCTTTACTTCCTCCAGTTCGAGCCTGTTCTGCAAGGCTTCCCTCAAGGCAATATCCGGATCAATGATGACAATTTCATTTTTTAATTCAGCCCGGATCGTGATATCCAAACTCAGATCAATACCGATCAACTGTTTAAAAATGTCTTTCTCCCGTTCCAAATCACCTTTTGCATCCGAAAGTCCGGCATGATCTTGGGCAACTTCAACTTCAGCAGTAAGGAGATCCCCTTCGGGAATCAACCCCGATTCCGATTTTAACCGGGCTACCCGCAAAGCCTCTTCAGAGTTCTTCAGCCGTTCTTCTGCTATTTCAACCAGCCGTGTTGCCCGGTAAAGTCGATAGAATCCTTTAGTCACATCATAAATAATGTCCATCTGCCCCCGTGTGTACTGGTCCGTGGACTTTTCAAACTCCAGTTCCGCCTCTTTTAAATTTTCCCTTAAGGTATTTTTGGTAAAAATGGGCTGGGAAAAACTCAGGGCAAACCGGTTATAAAAAAGTTTATTTTTTAATTTCTCATTATCGCTTAACGTGAGTATGGTATGCTGATCGTCGAAATAGGAATGAGCGGACAGAGAAAGGTCACCTCCCGAAGGTAA
>CAZANK010000813.1:0-1607 GCA_964486235.1 uncultured Prolixibacteraceae bacterium
CTACCGTACGTTCTCTTCTCACCTCATCCAAAAGGACAGGTAGTTCCGGGAAATCGGACTTACTGTCTTTCACAAGACTGCTTATTTGCATGGGCGCCATTCCAACCCTGTTTCTTAAAACATTAATGGTCTTGTCAACAACCGCCTGATCACACCTACCCAGTTCGGCCATGGCCTCGGCATGGATAAGAAGCGTTTCAGCATATCGGAATAGAATGAAAGCCTGAATTCCCTTGGGGTTTGTTCCCGGTCCCCGGTCCTTTTCTGCAGGATTAAAACTCCAGTATTTGATAAACCAATACCCGGTCTCACAAAAACCATAATCTGATGTTGACCCCGGCAGATTTGGCAAGTGAATCCCATAATCATTTTGTTCCGGAACTAAGATATACTCGTTCGGATAGCAAATGGTTTGACGTAACCGTTGATCTCTGTCCATGAACTCCACCTGGATACTGTCATTCCCTCTGTATAAAGAACTTTGGGAAATCGGCAATCCGTCTTTACATAAATAGAGGTCAACCAAAGCTCTCGTTCCTCCCATTTTATAATCGTTATTCCAATTATAGTATCTTAAAAAATTGTGTCCCAACTCATTCTCCACAAACTTTCTTTGCAGAATCACTTCACGGGCTTTTTTCCCGGTAAATTGTCCCATTTCGATAAAGACATCATGATAATCTTCTCTTATATTACCGGTATTATAAATTTCATAATGGCCTTCCTGAATGAGCCGGCCTGAAGCATCTGCCGCATTTTCCAGGAATTTATTACCATCCAGGCCAAGTTCGGTATGATATTTTCGGAATGTACCTTCAAACAGGCACATCCTGGCCTTCAGGTGCAACGCCATGTCTTTATTGATCCGGTCGGTCTTTTCCTTCCCTTTTTCAGGCAGGTACAGAATGGCTTTGTCAATTGTCGCTAAAACAGAATCCAGCAACGCAGCACGCGAAGTCCGGGGCGCCATGAGTTCTTCCGAATCTGTTCGCAAATCCGAAGAAATCCATGGAACCTCACCAAATCGTTTGATCTTGTCAAAATAGTCCCATGCTTTAAAGAACAAAATCTCTCCCGCGTAAACATTTTTTATTTCCTGGGAAACGGGTGTTTTTTGATACCTTGCCAAAAAATAATTGATCCGCCTCATGTTCACCCAATTCCAGCCCCCGTCTCCCGCGTTCGTGGGAATTGTATGAATACCCGCCGGAATCTTTTGAAAAGGATTTGTAACCACGTAATCGGCAACGATATTCTCGGAATAAACCGGATTGCCTTTCCCATTAAACGAACTCATGAGATATTCCGGGTACAAACGATTGCAGTACAGGATCAGATCGTTCTCTGACGACCAGAAGTTACCGTCATTGAGCTTATCCGGCGGAAATCGGTCCATAAAATCATCATTGCATCCGTTCCCGATACCAATGAGTAATAGTATCACTAAGGCATATATCTGTTTCATCTTATTTACTTTTATGGTTAAAAACTTATTTCCAGTCCACAGGCGTATGAGCGCATCACCGGATAATCCTGGCTAAGCAATTCCGGATCAAACTGTTTCGGCACGTTTGACAGCTCACCCAGATTATGTCCCGACAAATAAA
>CAZANK010000814.1:0-1604 GCA_964486235.1 uncultured Prolixibacteraceae bacterium
AACGGAATGTTTACATTCATCACTTTCATGTACACAAATACGGAAGTCACCAGGAATTAAGCTGTCATATCAAGCTCCCGGCGCAAATGAGTCTGGATGAAGTACATGCGATCTGCTCGCGGATTGAGGAGATGATCAAAATCCGGTTTGAAATGATCGCGACGATCCACCCCGAGCCGCTTGAACCCTGAATCTTTTAGGAAAATTCAACCCTGGTCTGGGATTCCGCAGGAATATCACTAATTTAGAAGCCAAATGAATGGTGTTTACCGGGACTCACGTTAAAATAAGGACGATCATGAAACATTTTTTTTTGATGATGCTTGTGCTGGCTGCGTGCGAGGAAACCTTTGATACGCCTCCCAGCGCCGAGCTGGTTGCGCAAGTCAAGTTTTCTTCAGAAACGCAACAGGATAATCCGGTTATTACAGCGTACGGTCTTGAACAGGACAGCATCCTGATCGCTCAGGTACAAACCGATCAGGTTAATCTGCCGTTAAGCACGGCCGAAAGCTCCGCATTCGCGGTCCTCTTTGACTCGGTGGCCGATACGCTCATCATCGCCCACGAAAACACCCTGCATTATCAGTCGGTCGAATCCGGCTTTTACTATGAATACCGGATCAAAGAAATCAGTCACACATCGCACCGAATTAACTCCATTGTTGTTCTTGACAGTGCAGTAACCCAAACATGGAATGAAAATATTATACTTTACATTACTGACCTGCCTGCTGATGCTGAATAGTTACGGACAGGCGGAAGAGGAACAAAGAATAAAACCTAAACGCACGGATAATTTCATCCGCATGGACGGGATCCGGCTGGGCACGGACCTGACCCGGCCGTTTCAATCCTTATGGAACAAGGGAGACCGGATGGGCGTGGAATTTAGTGCAGACATAGAACTGCGGCCCAATATTTACCCGGTGGCAGAAGCAGGTTGGGAAAAATTCACCCTGGATCAGGATTTTGTGAATTATACCAGTTCAGGGCCTTATATCCGGGCCGGACTGAATTACAACCTTCTGGCAGCAGAGACAAAAGACGAGCGCGATATTCTTTACATTGGCTTCCGCTATGGGATAAGCCTGGCAACACAGGAGGTCCACTCATACCGGATTAACAACTACTGGGGACCGGCAACAGGCTCTTTCCCAGCTCAAAACTATCAATCCCAGTGGATAGAGGTGATCTTCGGAATTACCGGTGAACTTTTTAAAAATGTGTACCTGGGCTGGTCGCTCCGCGGAAAATTCAACGTGATCCAAAAGGATTTTGATATGCCGCCGGCTTACTTTAATCCCGGGTATGGCAAGGCCGAAAACAGCATGAACGTTGACATGACCTATTCCTTGTTTTACACGCTTCCCTTCGAATTTGGAAGAAACAAGAAAGAAAAGAAGTAGTAAGACAATTTGGCAAAAAAAACAGTGCAACCTCGCGATTGCACTGCCTGATTTATTTTTTGAAGGGGTAATGAGATTACATCATCCCGCCCATGCCGCCACCGCCCATCGGAGGCATTGGAGCCGGCTTGTCTTCCTTCTGTTCGGCCAGGACACATTCGGTAGTCAGGAACATGCCGGCAATGGAAGCTGCAT
>CAZANK010000815.1:0-1604 GCA_964486235.1 uncultured Prolixibacteraceae bacterium
AGTTATCCATAGGAACCTTTTTGCCGTCAACGATTTTGGTAGCCGCGATGCGTTCAAATTCACCGATCGTGTATGGCTGCTTGCTGCGGTGAATAAAGGAGGGCCTTCCTGTCCCGTGCGAGGTGGAGAATATCCAGATGTACCCGTCTTTATCGACCTGCATCACCGGATTGTCGTGTGCGTCATTGGTGGCCTTGTCCGCCACGATCGTGGGACGGGGAGCTTCCCCTGTACGGTGATCAAAGTACGATACCATGTGGTACAGTGTCTTACCTGTATCGTCGGTGCCCCCGTAGCAGAAAAAGGTCTTGTTTACCTTCTTCACATAGACGGAAAACGGGTAGTGATTGGCGGGGTACGTACCCAGTCCGCCGCTGTATTTATACCGGTAGGTATTCGTCACCGGGCCTCGTTGTCCGGCACCCCCGATGTTGTACCAGATGCCCCGGTAGCCAGTGTCTTTCTGGTTCATTAACTTCGCCCGGCCGTACACCGGATCCTCCTGCGCCCGGACAGTCAGCGAGAAAAGCACCAGGACTGTCAGGGCAATTGATTTCAAAATGCGTTGATCCATCGTTAAATGATTTTTATGTGATTTTCTATTCTAAAACAGCATCCCAATCGGACAAAAAATAGGCCACAGCCAACTTCTTCAGCATCTCCGGATCGTCCTTCCGGATGAAATGATCCTGCATATCCCTGAAAATGTAATACTGCAGCCAATAGCCATTGTGGTACCGGTCCCGTGTTGAACCGGCCTGTTTCAGTTTGGCGTACCAGTCGGTGTTCACGCCAAACTTCCTGGCAACGGCCACCGCTTTGAGGGCATTATTCCACATCGAGCCTGCCATCTTTGCTTTCAGGGTGGTATAATCGTGATAGGTAAACCCTGCCGGGTCATACAACTCGCAACGATCATCAATTCCCAGCTCCTTTAAACGAATGACTTCTTCAAACTGATGATCGCCGTCCATGTCATATTCCATCTGATCAATAAACCCGTTTTGGTCTGTATCCGCATATCTCACTGTTGAGAACAGATCAGGTTCACCGGGTTTCCACGTCCGGTTATAGCCCTGGTAATACCTGGCCTGCTGGTCGATCCGCCAGCATCCCCATTCTGCGCCGTACAGGTGCAGCCGTCCGTCAAATTTGCTGATATAGAGTTTTCCCTTCCCCGAGTTGTCCAGGTCCCATTCGCCCCGGTCGCCTGATGCGTCCGATTGCGGATGGTTATCGATTCCCCCTTTGTTGTATCCGATTTTAAACGGATCGAGCGGATCGAGGAATTCGACCCTTTCCCAGCGGTGGCAGTCATCGTCTTCATCATATACAAAGTAGACCTTATCCCATTTGCCTTTTTGAAAGATCAGATCCGCAGCCTGATCATGTCCCGGGTAAATCAACTCGTCAAGATGGCGCCAGCGGGGATCCAGAAAAAATGAATCAGCCGCTGCCAAACCCCGGATATTGGAAACGTCGTGCTTCTGATTGGTATAGTCAAAGCCTTCGCCCCGAAACCCCAGGGTAAAGTCAAAATCAAACTCATGTCCCGTGCCATTGTCATTATCCAGGTCCACCGCTATGGAGACCCAGTCCATCTT
>CAZANK010000816.1:0-1601 GCA_964486235.1 uncultured Prolixibacteraceae bacterium
GTTATGGCGCTGATAAATCAGCATTAATTTCATACCTTGATGTCCTGATTATTAGAGATAAAGTTTAGTACGCAAATGATACTTGGTTTAATTGAAATGATAAACACATGAAAAAAATTGTTTATCCCATAGGGATTATTGTATTGACTTTTTGTACTTGTGAAATGGCTTATTCACAAAGACATATTGCTAATGGGGAAACCGTGGCAGAACTAGGAAAGAACAGGTTGATTTCGGTAAATTCTGCTGTTGGGAAACAGTTACACCATGAAGAAATATCTTATTACGAAAAAGATATACACATTGATGGGAAGATGACTGAGCCTGGTTGGAGTCAGGCATTGACAGTAAGCCCGTTTTTTTATTCTTCTGGTGAAATGGATTCTACCTCTGTGAAAATCCTGAATGGGCATGATCGTATTTATTTGTTTTGCTCGATTCGTCAACCAGATGGTATTACCTCAACCATGAAAGAGCCCGATAATGTGATTGTGGCAGACGACTACGTTCAGGTTAATTTGAAACCCTGGTTGCCTGATAGCATCATTCATGGGAGAGACTACTCTTATTCGATTGCTGTTAATCCAGACGGGGTTGTATGGGATTCTTACCTTGATCCATACCTTGGTGGTTACTTTTTTTCTTCATGGAATTCGAACGTGACAGTGGCCACGCAAAAAGGATCAGGACATTGGCTCGTTGAGATGGCCATTCCTTATTCAGGGCTGGATGTCACTTCCGACCCTGGAATGAAATGGAACCTGGAGTTTGCCCATAGTACCTTTAAGGATGGTAAAGCTGAAGTCAGCAATCCAAATTTTGGAATAACCTTGCAGCAGGATGTACAGGTAAGGGAAGCAGGACTGGTTTCTTATTATTGGACCAGAGATAATTTTTTGATGGAGGTAAAACCGGATTTAAATAAACAGGAAGAAAAGTCTGTTCGTGTTTCATCTATAGGTTCAATCCCCAAAATAGACGGCTCAGAAGATTCCGAAATTTGGACTCCGGTAAATGCGTTGAACATTAACCACACGGATAAAATGGGTAAGTTGTTGACTTCAGATAAGGCAACAGCGAAAGTCGCTTTGTCAGGAAATACGCTTTGTTTCGATTTACAGGCAGATGGGGCAAAAATCGAAAAAAAAGGCAGCTTGTCAACAGATGCCGGAGACGGGATGGCATCACAAATGGCTGGCGTTAACGGTGTATACGTCGACCAGACTTTGTTTCAAAATGAATCCTTCTGGATTATCCTTCAACCCGGAGATATCCATGCAGACTGCATCCATCAGGGGTACTACATGGTGGTCATCAATAACAGCGGAGGCGTGAGAGGGATGCAATATGATGAATTTGGGGCGCCACTTAACGATTGGACTCCCAAAGTCGATGTTGACTTTTACAATACTTCTTCGGGTTGGGGGGCAGAGGTCATGCTGGATTTGAAATCTTTTGACATTCCTGCTACCTATAGTGATACCTGGGGATTGAATATTTTCCGGAACAGGCTGCTCAAAAATAAGGAATCAGAATTACAGGCATGGAAGTATACGGCGGGAAATTTTCTTGCTCCCGAAAGCTTTGGGAAAATGCAAAAT
>CAZANK010000817.1:0-1601 GCA_964486235.1 uncultured Prolixibacteraceae bacterium
ATCGTTCTTTTTAGCCATATTCCCTATTATTTTGACGGTGTACAGGGGATGTGGTGCGGTAATCCGGAATGGGGTGCAAAAAGCGACAGGAACTTCGACGTGGAACGCCGGGAAAGATGGCCTGAAAGCGGCAACAGCCAGTCAACCGTCGAATTCATCCAAACCATTCACCGGGAAACGCGGAAGATCGTAGCCATTGTAACAGGACATACCCACCGGTCATCCGTCGTCTTTGCAGGAAATTTATGCCAATATGTATCGAATGCCGCCTCCAACGGCGCAGCCGGTATTTTTGAAATTCGCGCAACCCTCCATGACGGGTGACGAGCGGCGCTAATCAGGGATCTGGCTTTATCGTTACGGGTTGTTTAATTCGCGAAAATGAGATTACTTTACAGCGCAATTGCACAGACGCCTGTAAAACGAAATGAACATTGAGGATAAAATAGTGTTGAACGAAGTCAGGAAACGGAACAAAAAAGTTTTCGAAGCTTTGTTTCATGATTATTATCCCCATTTGATCCGGTATGCCGAAGGTTTTGTTTTTGCGAAGCAGGCGTGCGAGGATATTGTGCAAGGCCTGTTCGTGCATCTTTGGGAAAATTGTGAAAAGATAACGATTGAAACATCCATTAAAGCATACTTTTACCGGTCGGTCAGGAACCGTTGCCTGAATCATTTGCGTGATCTGCAGATTCACGACCGGCATAACCTGCTCTACCTCGAAGCGGTCATGAATGCCGATGATCCTTCAGACTGGATTGACCCGGATCTCTCAAAAAAGATCCGGGAAGCCATTGAAAAACTCCCGCCGCGGATGGCCGGACTTTTTAAGCAGAAATACCTGGAAGGGAAAAAATACCAAGAACTGGCCGACCTTCATGGTATTTCGGAAAACACGGTCAAAACGCAACTTCAACGGGCAAAAGAAAAACTCAGGACGATGCTGCTCGATTCCACCTCACTGAAATTTTTTCTTTGATCCTGTCACCTGTTTTCGGGATTGATGTGTCACAGGAGTAAAATTCACGGCGGCATGTCGAAACAACGAAATATCATCGATTTTGCGGTTATCTGGAGAACGATCCATCAGGAGGCGATTCCGGATCAGGAGAACAAGTTGTTGCAAAACTGGTTGGAGGAAGACCCGGAACATTTGGAGTTTTATGAACAGGCGCGGCGGTTTTACGCGGAAGGAAGTCATTTCGGGGATCAGGAAGGATTAAGAAAGGCCTGGAAAAGCGTTCGGAGAAAGACCCGGGCTACGCGGGGCGCCATCGTCCGGCTTGCCACCATCGCATCCGGCATTGCAGCAAGTATCCTGATTGTTGCCGGACTTTTCTATTTGACGAACAAAAATCCGGAGACCGGGGTAACCGGGAATGCGCGCATCACACCCGGAACGGACAAAGCCGTATTGATTCTCAGCGATGGCTCGCGGCGTGAATTGTCGCCGGGAAATGCCTTTGTTTTAAAGGAAGGGGATGCGAAGTTGAGCTGTACGGGCGAAGCGCTTGAATACATGCCATCCGGAAATCGAATAAGCGACGCAGAACCCGGATTCAACATCTTAAAGACACCCAGGGGCGGCGAGTTTGTCG
>CAZANK010000818.1:0-1577 GCA_964486235.1 uncultured Prolixibacteraceae bacterium
GCGCAGGAATTCAGCATTATTCACCAGGGGGGAAAAGAAGGGGCCCGGTATGCCATTGGCAACCTGGTCACCAACAACGGGACTTTCAGGGTCTACTTTTTGTTGAAAGATGCCGGTGATAAATCCTTTATTCATCAATTGAGGATTGAAAAACAATAGTTTAGATGTTCGATCGCATCATTTTCAGGACAAAGAGGCTTTTTCTGCGGGCGCTGATCGGGGCCAGGAAGATCAGCTTTCCGGGGTTTGACGGAATCCCCTTGTATGATGTGATGCTCTTTTTTTACCGGAGTCTGGTTGACGGGTCGCTGACCACCAGAGCCTCCGCGATTGCTTTCAGCTTCTTCCTGGCGCTTTTCCCGGCTACTATCTTTTTATTTACCCTGATCCCCTATATTCCGATCCGGAATTTTCAGGCCGAGCTTTTTCTGTTGATTCATGACCTGTTGCCCGAGAGTACGTTTTTGGTGGTCGACGAAACCATCCAGGATATCCTGATGCGTCCGCGCGGGGGGTTGCTTTCGCTGGGGTTTTTAATGGCCCTGATTTTTGCGTCAAACGGACTGGTCACCATGATGAATGCCTTTGATTCGTCGCTGCATACCGTTGAAAAGCGCAACTGGATGGGACAGCGGGTGATCTCCGTCATCCTGCTGTTTGTCCTTTCCGTGTTGCTGGCCCTGGCCATTGCCCTGATCATCCTGGGACAATATGCCATTAACTACCTGGACAACGAGTCTTCCCTGGTCGGGAGCCGGCTGACGTATTATTTACTCTCGGTCGGACGATGGGTGATCACCGTTTCCCTGTTCTTTTTTGCCTATTCGTCCCTCTATTTTTTCGCCCCTGCCAAGAAAATGCGCTGGCGCTTCATTTCACCGGGAGGAACCCTGGCGACCATCCTGAGCATCATCGTGATGACAGGCTTTGGCTATTATATTACCAACTTTGGACAGTATAACAAATTGTATGGTTCGATCGGCACCCTGCTGGTCGTGCTTTTGCTTTGTTATCTCCTGTCGCTGATCCTGCTGATCGGGTTCGAACTCAATAACAGCATCAATGCCGCCCGCCGGAAAATCATTGTGTGATTCGTCCGGTCCGGTTTACAGTTATCAGTTCTCGAAGTTCAAGGTTCGAAGTTCAAAGTGAACAGTTTCTGAAATTAGTCGTTGCCCACTGCTCAGTTTACAGTTTTCAGTGGTGAGTAATTCGTCATTACCCGTTCGTTGCCGCTCGCGACATCATTTTCCCATCCTGAACAGCAACTCTTTTTCTTCTTTGGTGAGCGAGTCGTAGCCCGACGTGCTGATCTTGTCCAGTACCCGGTTGATTTCTTCCTGTTTGAGGTTCTTTTGACGATGATAGTCGATGTCGTTGTTCTTCCCCCGGTAACTGACCTTGATCCGTTGTTTGGGCCGGAATAACCGGACCGAGGCATCCAGGATCCAGGTAACCGGTCTGGTCAGATCGATCCGCTGACGGTATTGCAGGGCATAGATAAAACCAAAGGCGGCCCCTCCCAGGTGAGCCAGGTTGCCACCCGCGTTGGACGAGGCGATGCCGATGACATACAA
>CAZANK010000819.1:0-1577 GCA_964486235.1 uncultured Prolixibacteraceae bacterium
TTGGCCATTTCCTCGGCGCCTTCCGGATCGATGCGTTCCGCCCTGCCGAAGACTTCAAAAAACAGATGGATAACTGGATCCGCACGTTCAGGCAAGCCGAACGCGTTGATCCTCAAAACCACGTTCTCATTCCCGGGGACCCTGAACGGGAAATGGCCGGCGAACGCCTTAAAAACGGGATCCCCGTGCAGGAAGCCGTCATCGAAGACCTGCTGAGCCTGGCCAAACAATTCAAAATCACCTTTAATCCGCCGCAAGATGCCTGAACTGTTAATCGTTACACCCGTCAAAGACTCGATCGGCACCACCCTCGAAACAATCCGGGCCGTTCATGAAGCCAACGGCGATCACCGGCACCTGGTTTTCAACGATTTCAGCACCGCCGAAACGAGGGCGATCCTTGAAGAAAACCAGTCAAAGCTGGACTTTGAACTGATTCACCTGGAAGACCTGACCAACACCCCTTCGCCTAATTACCACATCACCCTCCAAAAAGCCCGGCAAACAGCGCTAGAAATGAATGTCCCGCTTGTCCTCGTCGAGTCGGATGTGATCGTCAAAAAAGACACCCTGGTCAAACTGCTTGAACTAAGCCGGGAGTACCCCAATTGCGGAATGGTTGGCGCCGTGACAACCGATGAGCAGGGAAAAGTAAACTTCCCTTACCTCAGGTTCCGTCATGAAAAAGACGCCTTGATCGACACCTCCCACAGCTTAAGCTTCTGCTGCACCCTGCTCGCCACCGGTTTGTTAAAACGGTTTTCCTTCGCCGGGCTGTCGACAGAAAAAGACTGGTATGATGTTTCCATTTCCAGGAAATCCAGGAGCCTCGGGTTCCGGAACTACCTGGCCATGAACCTGCCAGTCGTCCATAAACCGCACAGCAGCCGTCCCTGGAAACTATTGAAATACACCAATCCGGTGAAGTATTATTTCAATAAGTTCGTCAGGCGAAAGGACCGGATCTGAATCGGACAGTGACACTCAGCAAAAAATACCATTTCTTGTGTCTCGCGACTATATTTTAAATCCCTGTTTTCTGACCGCTTCCATCAGCTTTTCAGAAAAATAAAGGCTGTCTTTCCTGGGATAACGGACATCGGTAAATACCTGCGCCAGGTTGTCCTTTCCATTCTCCTCCACAAAACGCCTGGAGCTTTCGAGCGCCTCCTGCTCCCGGTACAGTGCGTCAATTTGTTCTTTTGAATAGTCTTTATAGGACTCGTCATGGATCACCGCGCCGACAGGCAACCGGGCGGTCAGGCCAGGATCATGGGCGGGGTAGCCCATCGTGACGGCCGTGACCGGCAACACGCCGCGGGGCAGCTTAAGCACGTCCGAGATTTCGCAGGCATGGTATAATGTTGTTCCCATGTAACAGATTCCCAAACCCTGGCTCTCCGCGGCAATACAGATATTCTGGGCAAAAAGCATGGCGTCGATCACGGCGGTGATCATCCATAAAAAATGATCATACGATGCGTCCGCATTCCTGCATGCACACCATCTGCCAAACCGGTTTACATCCGCACAAACGGTCAGCAACACGGGAGCCTGCACCACAGCCGCCTGATTAA
>CAZANK010000820.1:0-1576 GCA_964486235.1 uncultured Prolixibacteraceae bacterium
TTGTTGAAGGTTTGAACCTGACCGCAAATATAGGGGGAAATCTTCGCTACGAATACAATGATGCCCTGTCAAACGAAGCAACGCAGTTGG
This sequence comes from uncultured Prolixibacteraceae bacterium, assembly GCA_964486235.1. GTDB lineage: Bacteria > Bacteroidota > Bacteroidia > Bacteroidales > Prolixibacteraceae > JBCFBK01. Next base: position 91 of record CAZANK010000820.1, read on the forward strand.
TGTTACCCGGACTGTTCACGATATCAAACGGTGTTCCGGGAACGGTCTCCTATAATAGTTACTGGGGTGAAAAAGCGGTTCAAAGTCTATACGGTTCTGTTTCCATGGGCTATCGGAACAGGATCTATCTGGATTTAACCGCAAGAAATGACTGGTCCAGTACATTACCAAAGAATAACCGGTCTTATTTCTATCCATCTGCCTCTTTAAGCTTGCTGATCAATGAGATGCTGCAATTACCCGCATGGATCGGGCTGGCAAAACTAAGGTCAGGATATGCACAGGTTGGTAATGACGTCGGACCTTATGCATTGGCTCAGTATTATGCAACGACCAGCGACTGGGGCGAAGCAAAACGGATGTACATGCCGGGAACGCTAAAGAATCCGGAATTGAAGCCGGAGATCGCAACCTCAAAAGAAATCGGGTTAGACCTTTCATTATTTGACGGCAGGATTTACCTGGATGCGACCTACTATGTGGTGGATAATAAAAACCAGGTGCTCAGTATTTCAGTTCCCGTTGAATCCGGAGCAACTGCAAAACAGATCAATGCAGGACTTGTCCAGGGTCGGGGATGGGATATATCGTTAAATGCCAATTTTGTGAAAAAGAATGATTTTTCTGCAAATCTGGGCATCACGTTAACCCGGAACCGAACCAAAATCGCAGAACTGGCCGAAGGAATATCGTATTATCAATTTGGCTCAGAAGGCGAGGTAAGGCTTAGGAGCTATGTTGGAGATGACATCGGAAATATCTACGCATACCCCTTTTTGAAAGTGGAAGATGAAAATTCAGCGTACAATGGTTATCCGATTATTGCTTCAAATGGCAGGCCCCAGGTCGATAACAGGGAAGATCATATTGAAAAAGTCGGCAACTTCAATCATAAATTCTTAGTTGGCATTCAACCGGTTATCAAATACAAAAATTTCAGTGTCTACGCGAATTTCGACTGGCGATCAGGAGGGGAATTCTATTCCAGGACCATGGAATTTTTCAGAAACAACGGCTGGCTTGAAGAGACATTCTCGGGTGTTGACTACGACAGGGATAAGGACATTGTCCAACAAATTAAGGATAACCCGGATAAATATTTCAACCTGTGGGTAGGTGGCCGGACCGGTGATTACGGCGGATTCCCATGGCCCAATGAAGCTACCCAGAATTCAAGATCCTACATCAATAAAAACACAGGGGATAGAGTGTATACAAATGATGCCAGTTTTATACCTGGTGTTCGTCAGGATGGCAAAGGAGGGTACATTGAAAACCTTGGAGGTGAAGGAACAGTATGGATGACGCCTTTTGACGCGAATCAAAGGTCAACCCGTTATTATGGCGGAAATAATATTTACAGCGCCACTTATTTGAAATTAAGAGAGTTGTCAGTAACGTACACGTTCCCTCAACAGTTGGTGAGGCAAGCGAGCCTGAGCAAAGTGGCCCTGTCGTTAGTCGCACAAAACGTATTTACATGGAC
>CAZANK010000821.1:0-1574 GCA_964486235.1 uncultured Prolixibacteraceae bacterium
ATTGAAACCTATTATGATGTGCTACCCTATGGTGAGTTAATTGATGGAACACCAATTGCCGAAGAGTCGTATCGGAAAGAACGTGCCTGGACATGGTCTGACGCATTGCCGGGAAGTGGAAACAGAAAATGCTTGTTTACCATGGGGACCTGGGGCGGGGGTGACGAAAGATTATGGATATTCGACCCATCAAAAGATATTAAATCCGGAGAAGCGTTTCAACCAATAGCCTCAATTGGTTCAACCTTTTTGCACACCGCGTTAGGTGGCGACAGGGTTTATTTCGTTCAATATGCAGATCTGCAGGATGAGCGGACAAAGGGGGCAGAATTTGAAAGAGAAAGAGACCCTGATGTTGTTGGATATGATGAAAGCCTTCATTTAAGAAGTGTTTCAATTACAGGAGGTCCTGGTCAAAAAGTCACCGATCACGGGAAAATTGTTGATCATGAAGGGCGCGCTTGCAGGTTTATTAATTCATTAGCTGCAGATGATAAAGGGCGTGTTTATATGAATGGGAGCTTCTATGTAAATTCACCGAAGGAGGCTTCCTTACAAATCCTGTTTCAATCACACCCGGGAGAAGACATTTATAAGCTGGTGAAGCGAGGGGAATTCTTTGCTGTGACTGAGCTTAATTACGAATGAAATAGCCATGGGAAAAATTTTGCTCACACCAGCGAATGCTTATTTTGGGAGTTCCATCCGTTGGTTGACGATATTAAAGAGCTTCAGTTGAATACGAAAAATGTACGAAGTTAAATTGAAAAAATACCCGTATGAAAAACAACGTAATTTTTTTCATGCGTTTTCCCTGTGTCCTGGTCTTTTTTTTGATCCTGTCAACTGTTGCCGGCTGGTAGCAGAAAAGTGATTTCGCAGGCCTTGCAAAGTCTTTTTTCCTGCATGTATTCGCTGATGTCGTACCAGCCGTTTGTTTTTTGCCAGATGTCCAGCCCCCGGCCCGGGATTATTTTCCAGCCGTTATTCAGCTGAATAAGGCGGTCATGGATGTTTTCAGAAAATTCATAGGTAAAGAGAACTCCGACCGTTTCAAGGGAGTAGGCCATTTGCTCAAAGGCTTCCCTGACATTTTCTATATACTCCTCATTGTTGGCGGTGACCAGATGAAGTTTAACTTCCGATTCCGGTTCTTTCTTTTCAGATACAAGCCGGGCGAATTCCATAAAATTGCGCAGTTGGTAGGGCAACCGGATATACGGATCCACAATCGTGATGGCTGTAGCGCCGTTTAAATATGTGCCAAAAAGATTGTCATAGCTGATCCCCGATTGATTATCCCTGATTATTTTTTGACCTTCTGTAAGGGGTAAGGAGGGTGACTCATTTGCTAATGAAAATTCCTCGACTGGAACAGCCGGATCATCGTTCTGTTTTATCTCCCCAGGTCCATATTCGATGACCTCCAGTGTTTCGATCATGGTTTTCTCGCCGGAACTTTTGACGACATAGCTAAAGTCGACCTCTTCAAAGGTCTCATCCATTTTCTGAAGCTGAAGTTTTACTCTTTTCCGGTTTTCGATGGCGAAATCGATCAACTCCCTGGCATCAGT
>CAZANK010000822.1:0-1566 GCA_964486235.1 uncultured Prolixibacteraceae bacterium
AGGTTTTCGGGAAGAAAAAGCTGTGGGAGAAAAATCTGGGTACTGCAGCCGGCCTCGGGCTCCAGATGGATCAGTGCGGTGATCTCATCGATGCGCAGCGAGGGGATTCTCCGGAAAAAGAGATGGGTGCTGTTGCGGAACGCCAGCCTGACTCGTTCGGCCGGGAAGGCGGACAAATCGACGTAAAGCATGTCGGACGACTGAATGACCTCGTTTGCGGACGCCGGGCATGCGTTGTCCGGATGCTGATTGTCTACAGATGAGATCATTAGCTCCTTAAACCGGGTCATTCCCCGCACCGGTTCCAAACCGGGATGGTTGTCTGTAAGTATTCCTGTCCTGATCATCGTTGCAAATTAGAAATAAATTGTTATTTTATGCGTGGGGCGGGACCGGAACTTTTCAACGCCGGTTGTTGATAAAGTGATTTTATGTCTTCTTATCAACGCATTTTAAATTAAATTTACCAAAAAATTGAAAAATGGATTCCCTTGACAGTTTGCGACATCAGGGACTGAGGAAGAGACTGGTAGACGGCCTTAGGATCAAAGGCATTAAAGATCAGAACGTGCTGGATGCGATTGCCCGTGTGCCAAGACACCTGTTCATGGACAGTAGCTTTGTCCGGTTCGCCTATAAGGACCAGGCCTTCCCCATTGGTGCGGGGCAGACGATCTCCCAGCCTTACACGGTTGCTTTTCAGACGATGCTCCTGCAGGTCGGGCCAAACGAGAAGGTGCTGGAGGTCGGAACCGGTTCGGGGTACCAGGCGGCTGTCTTGCTGGAAATGGGCGCCAATGTATACACGGTCGAAAGGCAGCGGGAGTTATACCTGAAGGCGCAGCAGTTGCTGCCCGGACTGGGGTATTACCCGAAGTTCTTTTACGGGGACGGGTATAAGGGCTTGCCGACTTACGGGCCTTTTGACAGGATCATCGTGACCGCGGGAGCGCCGGTGATCCCGGACGACCTGCTGCGGCAACTGCGCACGGACGGGCGGTTGGTCATCCCGCTGGGACCTTCAGAAAAGCAGGTGATGACCGTGGTTACGCGCGTGGGCGAGGATGACTTCCGGAAAGAATTACACGGAACATTTGTGTTTGTCCCCCTGTTGAAGGGAACAGAAAAATAATTGCGGTATGATCACGATTCAAAAATTTACCTTTAACCCGCTTCAGGAGAATACGTACGTGTTGTCGGATGAAACCGGTGAATGTATCCTGGTTGATGCCGGCTGCTATTTTGACGATGAAAAGGAAGAGCTTGTCCGTTTCATCGATGGCGCCGGACTTCGCCCGGTAAAACTCGTCAACACCCACTGTCATTTCGACCACATCCTGGGGGTCACTTTTTGCCGCACCACTTACGGGATCCCGTTTTTCGCGCACCGTGATGATGCGTTTATGATCACTCACGCGGTGACGCAGGGAGAGGTGTTTGGTGTGCCGTTCGATCCGGTGGATCCACCGGATGGGTGGATCAGCGAGGGGGAGCCGGTGTGTTTTGGAAACTCCCGCATGGAGACGATCCATGTGCCCGGTCATGCGCCGGGAAGTCTGGTTTTCT
>CAZANK010000823.1:0-1563 GCA_964486235.1 uncultured Prolixibacteraceae bacterium
CATGCCTTTATAACACTTTTCTGGAGATAAATTTCTAGTTTTGTAACACTTTTTTGGAGATAATGAGGAAATGAGAGAGCCGGACCTCTTATCTGAAATTCGGGCAGTTGTTTGAGCAATGCCCATCGGGGGCAACTAAATGTAATTTATAACCCATGAAATGAGCCATGAAAAGACTTTTGATACACAGGGAGATGTTTATTGGGGAGTTCCATACGACTATTAAAAAGCAAATTATTAACGAATGAGAAGGAGCGCTTATCACCAACTTAAAGAATGGAAAGCGAGTGTTAAAAGGAAGCCATTAATCGTTCAGGGCGCTCGTCAGGTTGGTAAAACATACCTTATCAGCGAGTTTGGAAAAAAGGAATATTCCAACTTTGTCTATCTTAATTTTGAAAGAGATAAAAGCTTAGAATCGCTGTTTGAGAAATCCCTGGACCCGGACATTATTATCAATAATATTAGTTTATATATTGGGGAAAAGATAGTTGCCGAAGACACGCTTTTGTTTTTTGATGAAATTCAAACCGTTCCGGCCGTTTTAACCAGTCTGAAGTACTTTTACGAACAAGTACCTGATTATCATCTAATTGCAGCCGGTTCTCTTCTGGGGGTAAGTGTGGGAAAAGAGAGAAGCTTTCCGGTGGGGAAAGTTAATTTTCTTACATTGTACCCGATGTCGTTTAGTGAATACCTGGCGGCATCAGGTGAAGACCTGTTGGCGAAAAAACTAAATGAAATCACAAGTCCGGAATCGTTACCTGAGATACTTCATGCAAAACTGCTGGATTTGCTAAAAATGTACCTTTACCTCGGAGGTATGCCGGAGGTCATCCAGGATTATATTGACAATAAAAATATCGGATCAGTCAGGGTCATTCAGAATGAAATACTAAAGGCATATGTAAGGGATTTTTCGAAATATGCAGATAAAAGCCAGGCCATTCGGACAGCAGAGTTTTGGAACTCGATCCCGGGGCAATTGGCAAAAGAGAATAAAAAGTTCAAATATGCTGATATCCGTAAAGGAGCCCGTTCCGCGATGTTTGAGCAGACAATTGAATGGCTTCGCGGAGCTGGATTAATTAACGTGGTGTATAATCTGACCACTCCTAAAAAGCCGCTTTCTGCATATGCCGATTATTCGAAGTTTAAGGTTTATATGCACGACGTCGGACTTTTGGCGGCTATGCTAAATATCACTTCCGACTTAATCGTTTCCCCTGATCGATTATTTACTGAATTCAATGGTGCTTTTATTGAAAATTTTGTCGCACAGGAACTCCTGTACTACGGACAGAGCAAACAGTTCTACTGGACTTCCGGAGCAGATGCTGAGGTTGACTTCGTGGTGGAATCAAAAAAGAATATTTATCCTGTTGAGGTAAAAAGCGGGACAAGCAGAACGCTGAAAAGCCTTCGAGGTTATGCTGATAAATACCGACCTGAAGCGATTTTTCGGGTATCTCCCAGGAATCTGGTTCAATCAGGAGATTTTATGAATGTCCCGCTTTATGCGGTGAATGTTTTGGTAAATTTTATTAAGCAGTAGTTTAGTTC
>CAZANK010000824.1:0-1560 GCA_964486235.1 uncultured Prolixibacteraceae bacterium
AATGGAGGACAGCGAAGGTGAAAAAAAGTGCGGAGAACTGGCCCGAACAATAAAAAAACGATTAAAACAAACCTTCTGGGATAATCCGGTCTCTGAGAATATTAACCGGCAAACTCTTTATGCCACATTGCTTTATTACCATGTAATTCCGGAAAAGGAAACCGGCGCTGCTGTGGACTCGTTGCTCCTGTCGCTCAAAAAAGCTCCTTCCGGTCATTTTACCACCGGAATTTTTGGAACAAAATATATCCTTGAGGTACTCTCCAGGTATGTTTCTCCGGAACAAGTTTTTCGCATTGTAAACAGCCCGGAATATCCCGGGTGGGGATATATGGTTGAAAATGGGGCTACCACCCTTTGGGAGACATGGAAGGAAAGCGACGATGTATACTCCAACTGTCACCCTATGTTCGGAAGTGTTTCAGAATGGTTTTTTCGTTGGTTAGGGGGGATCAGGCCGGACCCGGAATATCCCGGGTTCAGGAAATTTTGGCTGACTCCGTCTGTTCCAGGTGGTCTGGAGCAGATTAGCTGTACATATCATTCACCTTATGGAAAGATCGTTTCAAATTGGAAGAAGGAAAATGGGAAAGTAATTTACCAGATGGAAATTCCACAGGGATCACATGCCTTTGTGAAAATAAATAGAGAAATGACGCAGAAGGTACAGTTGGAAAAAGTTACTGATCCTTCTTTTAACTCTTCCCGGCCTGAAAGTTTTCCTGATGGAGTTATTGAGTTGAGTGAGGGCAAATATTTAATAACGGTACAATAAATACTTATGAAGAACCTACTATTAATTTTTGTTTTCTCATTTTGTTGTTTTTGTAATTCACACGATTCAGACGATCATAAAGGGACCGGTTATCCAATAAGCATAGATAAACTACGCTGTGAGTATTTGGAAGATCCTCAGGGAACAGATATTCCAAAGCCCCGGTTAAGTTGGGTACTTGTCTCCCCCCAACGGGGACAGGGACAGACGGCATACCGGATACTCGTTGCCTCAAGCCGGGAAGTGCTGGCAAAAGATAAAGGAGATCTGTGGGACAGCGGCAAAATCAACTCCGATCGTTCTGTTCATATCGAATATGAAGGTTTATCACTGAAGAGCCGGCAAGATTGTTATTGGAAAGTTCGTGTTTGGGACAAAGATGGTCAGCCATCAAAATGGAGTCAGCCTGCGACCTGGTCGATGGGATTGTTAAAAGCATCAGACTGGGGTGAGGCCAGGTGGATCTCTTATTCCGATCCTGCCCAGCCTCTGCCAACAGACCGGCATTTTGGTTACCAGTCCTGGATTGGCAAATCAGCCGATGATACAAAGTGGGTAGCAGTCGATTTAGGTGAACCCCGCGCGATTGATGCCGTGCAGCTTTATCCGGTCACACCCTGTGGGGGACCGGATAAGCCTTACGGCATGACCGGATGGCATCCTGATAAAACAGGTTTTTTATTCCCGGTAAGGTATCGGATAGAAGTGGCTCAAAATGCAGATTTTTCCGATGCAAGAACGGTTGTCGAGCAAACTGACGCCGATGTCCCCAATCCGGGAGTAAA
>CAZANK010000825.1:0-1556 GCA_964486235.1 uncultured Prolixibacteraceae bacterium
GCCGTAAATATGTGATGATCCTGATTTATAACATTGTCGCGTTGGCAATCTTATTGTTGTTTTTGCCGATGTTCCCGGGAAAGATTTATGTGTTTGCGGTTATTTTCGGGATCGGACTGGGAGGTGATTATATGATTATCCCCCTGATGGCCGGTGATCTGTTTGGGGTGAAAGCGTTAGGTCGGACCATGGGGATCATCCTGGTGGCCGATGGGGTGGCTGAGTCTGTTTTTCCGGTTCTCGTCGGATTTTTGTACAATGAAGAAGCAAAGAGCTACGCACTGGGATTTACCGTGTTGGTTTGTGTCGCTTTGCTGGGTGTGCTGATCATCTCATTTTTGCCCAGAACGGGACAGGGTGCCGTTAGCGAGGAAAGGAAGTCGTAAGACAAAAAAGGAAACCGGAGACGGGATACCGGAAACCGGAAGCCGGAAAAAACAACAGAAACTATGCCCTATGCCGGATACCCTGTGATCCTAAAGTCATTTAATCATTTAATGATTTAACCATTGAAATGCATGTGGAAGATGTCATTGAATTAACCCGCAAACTGTTGTCTTTTGAGACAGTGAATCCTCCGGGAAATGAAGGGGAGGTGGCTGCATTCCTGGGAAGCATCCTGTCCGGCAACGGTTTTAATGTCCGCTATATTCCGTTTGAAGCCGGGCGTTTGCACGTGATTGCCGAGAAAGGCCTGGATCAGGAAATTCCGCCGGTAATCTTCACGGGCCATTTTGACACGGTACCGTTAGGTGGAAAGCCCTGGTCGGCCGATCCGTTTGGCGGTGAGATGAGAGACGGTAAGCTTTACGGGAGGGGTTCGAGTGACATGAAAGGCGGACTGGCTGCCATGGTCGTTGCTTCCATCCGTGCATTCAGGGAAGGAAATCCCCGGGGAGGTGTCAGGCTGGTGTTGACGGCCGGGGAAGAACTGGGATGTCAGGGCGCGAAAAGCCTGGTCAAGAACTGGTTGCCGGGCGAAACAAGAGGGATCATCGTTGGCGAACCGACATCGAACATTCCTGCCATCGGGCATAAAGGCGGGTTATATCTGAAGGTCACGGCCACCGGGGTGACCGCGCATTCGTCGATGCCGCACCTCGGCGATAACGCGATTTACAAAGTTGCCCGTGCGATTTCAAGGGTTGAGCAATTTAATTTTGGCGTAGGACCTGATCCTTTGCTTGGCCTGCCGACGATCAACGTGGGGACGGTTTTTGGAGGGATGAACCTCAATTCGGTGCCTGACCGCGCCGGTTTTACGATTGACGCAAGAACAACCACCAAGGTGGATCACAGACAGTTGCTTGAACAACTGAAAGCAATATTGGGAGTAGAGGTCTCCGTTGAAGTCCTGGTCAATCTGACCGCGGTTTCGAGCCGGGAAAACGATGCTTTTATACAGGAAGCCTATCGCGCCTGCGGAATTGCAGCGAACACTGCGGGTTTTCCAAAAGCGTTGCCGTACCTGACCGATGGGGCCGTTCTCCAGCCTGCGTTCGGGGGAGCGCCCACCGTGATCCTGGGTCCAGGTGAACCGGCAATGGCGCACCAGA
>CAZANK010000826.1:0-1547 GCA_964486235.1 uncultured Prolixibacteraceae bacterium
GTGGTTAGGATGGGAAGCTGCAGATGCCGAGCTTTTACTGGATCTGGAAAAATCAGTAAAAGCCGATACCATTGAACTATCGTCACTCCATGAAGGCAGCTCAATTTTGCATCCCGCCTCGATCGAATGTTTTGTAGCAAATAAGCAGGAGGGGGAATTTACACCGGTCGGGAAAATCGAAGTAAAAGGAGATCAAAGAAATGAGAACTGGCTGCGCCGGTTCATTTTTGCCGTTTCTTCTGCTGATCCATTCCGATATGTAAAATTTAAGGTAAAAGGGACAATCACGATCCCCGAACCCTACCCGGATGCCGGGCTTCAATCGCGTTTCTACGTGGATGAAATTGTAGTGAAATAAGCGCAATACTATCTGGTTCGATTTGATAATTAATTACTTAATGGAAATATTAAAACTTATATAAAATGAAGAAAAAGGCATTTATTTTCGGATTAGTGTTTGCGATGGCATTTTCTGCTGTGGCACAAAAAAAGATCAGGGTGTTGTATGTGGGCGACGAAGGGGTCGTGTTGGGCCCCAATATCGTGGCATCGCAGTTTTACTATGAAACAAAAGGGTATTCCGACAATGTGTGGTGCCAGCCGGTGCTGGATGCATTAAACGCGACAGAAGATATTCAGTGCGACCACATGGCAACCTGGGACGCCACAAAGTCTTTCCCGGAGACGGTAGAGGACCTTTCTTCCAAATATGATGTGGTGGTACTCTCGGACGTGGAACAGGAATCACTCGTGTTATACGACTGGGACCGTATGCTCCAGGACCCCATGGGACCAAACCGGCTGGAGGTAATCCGTGAGTTTGTCAGAAAAGGAGGCGGACTGATCATGATCGGCGGCTGGCAGTCCTTTACCGGTCGCAGGGGGATTGGGAACTGGGCAGGTACGCCGGTCGAGGAGGCGCTCCCGGTAACCTGTCTGGATGTCAATGATGACCGCAGGGAAGCCCCGCAGGGCGTGCATATTCGTACCTTAGTGAAGGATCATCCGGTAGTCTCCGGATTTGACTGGGATAACGGGCCGCGGTTCAGCGGTTACAATCGGATTAAGGCAAAACCAAATGCAACAGTCATCGCTGATGTAAAGGAATTTGGCGATCCGTTTATCGTGGCCGGGAACTTTGGAAATGGACGTAGTATGGCCTTTGCCTCCGATGTGTCTCCGCATTGGGGAACAGGCTTCCAGAAGTGGGACCGGTACGGAGATTTCTTTTGTTCCATTATGCGTTGGTTAGCCAAAGCAAAATAAGACCCCTGATATGGAAAAGAGCGTTTGGGGTATCTTCGGGTATAGAGCGGCAGGATTGAAGGGTGCTTTAGCCATTATTGGTTGTATCTGGTTATACAGCCCTGCATTTTCCCAGCATTTAGATGATTTTGTGTATACGGGTTCATTTGAACCTCAAAAAAATATCGTGACCACCGACTTTCAGTTTAATGGATACACCGACCATTGGCATGATGTTTACTCAAAATGGATCAGCTATGGAAGCCTGTTTAAGGCCTCTATCCCCGATATTGAACGTACGA
>CAZANK010000827.1:0-1531 GCA_964486235.1 uncultured Prolixibacteraceae bacterium
TGGGTCAGCTATATCCATATCGAAGATATGCACGCACTTGATGCCCGCGAAGCTGCAGTTTACGAACCATATCCGCTCCATGTTTTTTTGGGTGAAGACTGGTACGAACAAACCCGGCTCGACCGGAGCAAGGACTACCTGTATAACCCTGAATATTTTTACCGGTGGCTGTTCTGGTCCTGGACCTTATCGGGTGGGTCTGCCAATTACGGTGGCCGATGGGGAAGAATACACCCCTACTTCTCCACAGATACGCTTTTATATATCGAACCGTTGGGCGGGCTGGAAAGAGCGGACCTGCAACCGAAAGGCGAATGGAATGAGGCTGCCTCTGCAAAAACCTTTGTACATGCGAAATACAATACGCAGTTAAAAGGATTGAATTTTGTAAAATACTTAAAAAGATTCTTTTACGACCGGAAAATCGACCTTGCGGCGTTTGTTCCCGATCCGGGGTTGGTTACCGATCGAAACCAAAGGGAAGAAAAAGGATACCAGAAACTGATGCGAAAAGGATACGAAGAGTTTATTATTTATGATCCCAATGCCCTGTGCGGGGGAAACAATACGCTGATCGACAAAGATAAGACAGTTCGTTTCAGCCTGGATTTTGGACAAGTACAGAAGATAGTTGCCGTTGAATGGTACAGACCGGCGGACGGATGTTCAATCATCAACGACAGTGAGCATTGCAGCGGATGTGTTGAATTTACTGCTCCGTGGAAAGGCGTGGATGTGGTATTGTATTTAAGGAAACAGAAATGAAAGAGAAGATCGATCGCTTAAGGATACATTTCAGATGGAATACAATGGCCGGTCTTTTGCTGATCGTGTTATTCGCCTGGTTTTCATTGACAGGAGGCAAGCTGTCATCAGGTAAAGCCCAGCTATCTGAAAAAACCAACGCAATGAAACGATACGGTAAAGTGATAAAAGTAAAACCGGAGAAGCTTGGTTACTATAAAAAACTCCATGCCGAACCTTGGCCGGAGGTTATTAAAGCAATCCGGGAATGCAATATCCGGAATTTCTCTATCTATTTAAAAGACGGCTATTTGTTTTCTTACTACGAGTATATCGGGACTGATTATGATGCCGATATGAAAAAATTGTCGGAACTCACCAAACAGTGGCTGAAAGAAACCGACCCCTGCCAGGAACCTGTTGAATCTGCAAAAAAAGGCGAATGGTGGGCCGAGATGGAAGAAGTTTTTCACGCGGACTAAAACGTTTTTGCAGGATCACAAGTAAACATGAAAGGATATTCATTAATATTTAAATAAATGAACATCAGTGTGTTTGATCTGATAATTGTCATTGTTTTCCTGGCAGGGACCACCCTGGTCGGAGTGTTTCAAATGAGGACCAAACGCGACACGAGCGATAGTTTCTTCCTGGCGGGCCGGAACCTGAGGTGGCCCCTGATCGGCTTGTCATTGTTTGCCGCCAATATCTCCACCATTCATATCGTAGGGCTTGCCTCATCGGGCTTCAACGAAGGCATGGTGTGGGGATGTTTTGAATGGCTGGC
>CAZANK010000828.1:0-1530 GCA_964486235.1 uncultured Prolixibacteraceae bacterium
GAATTATTATCATTCCCGCTATTTGATACATAGTAAGTAAGGCCTGTTGCGATAATACTTGTTTTTGAATTCAGGATTTCCTCCTTCAATGCCATCGCAAATGCATCTACATCTGAAATGGATTTAACTTTATATTTGGCTTCATTGGTTTCTTTTTCTGCATCATCTGAGAGATTGGAGGCTTTACAGGAAACGATTGATAATGCAAATAATAGCAACCAAAACATGTGAATTGTTATACTTTTTCCCATCCGTTTAAAATTTTTCATATTTTTCACCTAAGTCTAAATTGTATGTTAAAATCAAACTCAATTACTCAATTAACAGAACCAGCGCTTCATGCGGCAAAATACCTTCTCCTTTGAAAGAATCTTTAAATTCCCCCAAATCCTGATGTTTCCATAAGTCCCTAACTTTCAATTTTCCTTTCAATCCCAATTCATCCCAGGAAACTTCCATATCTGCAGGTTCTGAGCTCCTGTTTAATAATGCAACAGCTTTTCGGTTCCCGGATAGTTTTTTGCACCATACTTCGAGGTCTCCATCATCCCTGATCCTTCTGCCTTGTTTTCCTAAAGGGTCCTGGTTAATGGCGATCACTTCTTTATTGGTCAATATCTGAATTATTTCGTCTGACATATACCGAAGGTCATTCCCTGCAATTAATGGGGCGGCTACCATACACCACATGCTAAAATGAGTTTGGTATTCCGGTAAATTCATTTTTTTGTCAGAGATGCCTCCATATAACTTTTCTGAAACAGTATTTCCAACTTCCAACATATCCGGATCATTCCAGTATCCGGGGCCTGCAATCTCCCAAAGGTCAGCTGTCGTCTCCAGGCAATGAAGCATTTGTTCCCAGTTATCCTTGATATCTTCACTGGTACGGTGCATATTTGCTACCGACCTGACCCAGTCGGACCTGTCTTTTGAAAAACCTGCACATCTCTCATTGATGCTAAGAACGATGGGGCGTCCTGTCTTATAAAGACAATCCCGCATTAATTCAAAGGCTCCACGGCAATCTGTTTGTGAAGTTAGTTTAGCTTCCTGCATTGTATTGGGATACTTACACCAATCATATTTCAAAAAATCTACTCCCCACTCAGCATAATCGTTTGCATCAATTTGCTCATGTCCAAGGCTTCCCATCAACTTCTGGCATGTATAACATCCGGGGGATGAATAAATACCGAATTTCAAACCCAGGCTATGTATATAATCGGCAAGGGCTTTCATCCCATTCGGAAACTTCAGGGAGTCAACTACAATGTGTCCATCCTGATCTCGTTCACCCGTCATCCATCCATCATCGATCACTATATATTCATAACCGGCATCTTTCATTCCGGTACTGACCATTGCGTCAGCAATAGATTTTATTTTTTCTTCAGTGATACTGGTTCGTAAACAATTCCAACTGTTCCATCCCATTGGGGGGGTTAGCGCCAGGTTCTCAATTTTTTGTGCATGTACCAGAACAGCACATAAAAAAACCAGTTTAGCAATAATTATTAATCTTTTCAT
>CAZANK010000829.1:0-1526 GCA_964486235.1 uncultured Prolixibacteraceae bacterium
TGTCAGGCTTTTATTTTGGGGTTGATCGTTAAAATCGCCCATGATCACGACAGCAGGAGACTCCCTGGTTTTCAGAAGGTGTTCCACCTGTCGCCGTAAGGTAAGGGCAGCCACCATTCGCTGCGGCTCGGTTTCTGCCTGTCCGCGGTAACGGGAGGGCCAGTGATTGAAAAAAACATGGAGCGTGTCGTCAGGAAAAACGACAAAACAGGCATAAAGAATCTCCCGGGTAGACATCGTCCGGCCCTCCCGGTCTTTCAAGGGGAAACAGGCGTACCGGCAGGGTTTAACCCTATCGGGGCGATAAAGGAGCGCCACGTCGATCCCGCGTTCATCAGGCGATTCTTTATGGACAATGTGGTAGTCATAGCGTGACAAAGGGGCGGCGCTCACCAGGCTTTCCAGAACAAACCGGTTTTCCACTTCCGCCAGTCCGACAATGGCCGGAACATCGAACCCGCAGGACGCGACGATAACCTTGGCAATCGCATTCTTTTTCCTGTCAAAGCGTGTCTTGTTCCAGCTCCGGCTGCCACGGGGCAGAAACTCCTCATCGGCAGTAACGGGATCATCCTGAATGTCAAAAAAGTTCTCCGTATTATAAAACAACAGATGCAGCTCCGCGGAGGGTATCGGTTCCTGTCCGGACAAGCCCGGCGCAAAAAGACCAAGGAGCAACAACAGAAGTCTACTCCGATTTCTTTTCAATCCATTCATATGCACCCAAATCCGGAGCAGCATCGCCGGTACGGCTTTGATTCAGCAGGTCAAACGGAAAGAGGACGGAAAACTCGGGCGAACCGGCATCCCTGGCAGGGCTAAGCGAATCCAGCTCAAAATTCATCTCCCTGAACGGATCTTTAAACCCGGGATCGATTCCCTTCCGGATCCTGTAAAAATGATTACCGGCCGACACGTTAAAGGTATCGGCCAACTGGAGCAGACAATGATCAAACCTGAAATTAAAAACCGCCTCGTCCGACTTTGCCAGTTCCACTTCATTTCCACCGGCCACATCACCGGCCACAATGCAGTTGGCAAAATAGGCCTTGTTCAGATCGCCTGTGTAGGTGATACTTTCATCGTTGCTGTCGACGATCACATGATCGGACAGCAGAAGGGAGGAGGTCGAACGGACTTCGGGTGAAAACTTATCCCTGTAACCGGCAATGGTCGTGTGGTAAAACTCATACTCACCGCCAACCAGCAACGCGGCGCCATAAAACCTGTAATTCGTAATTAAGGTATTGTAGACCCTTAGCTTCGACTTTAACGCGAAAATGCCGGCATAGGCATGGTTGTATATCCTGGAATTAGCCACTACCGCGGACGCGGAACCGTCATCCTCAATGGTACCCACCTGCAATCCGATGTTTGCATTCTTTATTTCGACGTGATTGAAGACATTATCCTGGCTGCCTGAAAACAACAAGATGCCGTTCCACTGGTCCGGCACATTTCTGTAAATATCGTCCAGCCGGTCACCCTGGAAAATAACAGGCTCCGAGAAGGTACCTTCAGCAACC
>CAZANK010000830.1:0-1512 GCA_964486235.1 uncultured Prolixibacteraceae bacterium
TACTCTTTGGTTCACCCCAACCATCTTCTTGTTTTTCAACGTAATTTGGCCCACCTAAAGCAGTTAAACAGAGAATTTTCCCATCGGGAGAAAAAAAAGGTTCTCCTAAAAATGGAGATATTTGAGGCTTTGTCCATCTGTTATTAACTCGCCTCATCGTTTTGTGAAAATATTGCGTCTTTTCACCATAATAATATGACCACCAGAACACCTCATTCCCATCAGGTGAAAATGTGGGTGCGCTATGTTGAAGCATCGTGTCTGAAACAATTCCGCGGGCAAAAACTACGGGTGTATCTCCAGGCAGAGGCTGGCCAAGATAATCTCCTTTTAAATCGGTAAATTCTTGCCCGAAGGAAAATTTAACAATCAGAATCAAAGCCCGGAGCAAAAAACTCCGGCAATCGAACTTCAGCAGGAAGCGCTCAGGTATTTAAATGAAACCAGAAAATGGACCTATTTCCTGGCTATAATGGGATTTGTCTTCATTGGCATCATGGTCATCATCGGACTTTTCATGGGGGTTATTTTTTCAAAGTTTGCACCGGGTGCCGTAGGAAAAACGCCATTCCCGACAGGTATAACCGGCTTCATTTACATCGTCCTTGGAGTGATCTATTTATTCCCGACCCTGTATCTTCTGAAATTTTCGACCTGGACAAAAAAAGCGGTCAGTTCGATGAGTTCAGGTGGTATCACTCAGGCTGTTAAAAATCTGAAGTCACTCTTCCGGTTCATCGGGATATTAATGATCGTCATGATGGGACTGTATGTTGTGTTCATCATCGTTTTTGCGGCAGGCGGAATGATGAAGGCTTTTGTATAGTTGGAAAAAAGCAGGCGTGCAAAAATAAAAAGTCTGCAAATAAAAATGTGAACACCGAAAAAGCATCAAAACAATCACATCAAAATGTATTTCTCCGGATCAGACGGAAATTGCATTTTATCTTTTTCATTGATTTTTCCGTGATCATTTTTGCAGCCAGTTCGCCCATCTGCTTAAAGTCGGTTGAAAAAACCGTTAAGCCGTCGAGGATGATCTCGTTGATCGGCGACTCATTATACGAGATGATGCCAATGTCTTTCCCGATGATGCACCCTTTTGCCCTTGCTGCCCTCACCAGCTCAATAAGTTCACGGTCAAGCTGGCTGTTGAGGATCAGGTACGCTTCCTGCTTTTCGATTTTACTGGTATCAATGTGATGATAGATCCCGAAGTTGATCTTATTCTCCGAACAAAACCTCCTGATCCCTTTTTCGATGAGCGGAGCATACATACTGCCCGGCATGGAGAAGACGTTCAGCTTATTAAAATTCTTGAGGATGTCATTTCCCTGATAAAGCCCATCGACAATATCATTTTCAAAATCCTGATAGGCCGACCCAAAGTTTCCCGGCAGTTCGCTGAGATGATGGTCCAGCAGGATCAGCTTCCTGTTGGGAATCCTCTTCAATAATTTGATGGTTCTCTTTCTTATTTCCTGCTTTAACGGGAAATGCGGGGTGACAATG
>CAZANK010000831.1:0-1510 GCA_964486235.1 uncultured Prolixibacteraceae bacterium
AGAGCGACACTGTAAGTGATCTCGGTTTTGGGCGGCAATTCGTCGAGCACCTTGTTCTTGGTGTGCCGTAAGATAAATGGGGTGATCAGTTTTTTAAGATGGCCCCTTTGCGGGAGCGTATCCTGTTTCACAAAACGATCCGTGAACTGGGGCAACGTTCCCAATAATCCCGGGTTACAGAAGTTAAACAGGTTCCATAGTTCACCCAGGTGGTTTTGAATAGGTGTACCGGTAAGCGCCAGCTTAAAGCCGCCCCGGATGTTCATGGCTGCTTTCGACGATTTGGTATGCGCGTTTTTAATGGCATGGGCCTCGTCTAAAACAGCCATCGCCCATGATATTTGGGATATCCGTTCATTCTCGGTCTGCAGTAATCCGTAAGTGATCACCAACACATCAAAAGCTGCCAGGGAAGTAAAGATGTCGTCCCGGTTCCCTGGCCTGAGGTTGAGCAAATTCAATGTCGGCGCAAACTTGTGCAGTTCGCTACCCCAATTGGGGACGACTGAAGCAGGACATACCACCAGCGAAGGGCCATTTTCTGCCAAATGCAGCATCATGGCGATGGCCTGAACCGTTTTTCCCAAACCCATGTCATCAGCCAGGCAGGCTCCGGCCTCCCAGGCTTTCAACCGGGTCATCCAACGGAAACCTTCTTGCTGGTAAGGTCGCAATTCAGCATCCAGCGTGGGTGGCACAGGGACATCTGCCAACGAAGTATCCTTTATTCGTTTTTGAAAATCCTTCCACGACTTGTCACTTTTAAACGAAGCGGCGCGGCCGGCCAGTTCATCAAGTGTGTGAGATGCAAAACGGTTGATCGAAATGCCGTTTTTATCTACCCTGACGTAAGCTTCAAGTTCATCGATCTGTTTCTTCAGGTCTTCGGTAAGTGCGATAAATTCACCCTCTTTAAGCTCCAGGAAGCGGCCTTTGCTTTGACGGGCCAGATGAAGCAGTTCCTTTAAGTCAAGAACGGTCTCTTCATCCAGGTTGAGTTCGCCATCCAGTTCAAACCAATGTCCCATTCCTTTCACGCGAAGATGAAGGTTCGCGAACGAAACTGACCGCTTCATTCTGAAACGTTCTCCTTCAGGCCATTCCACGACCGCAATACCGGCATGTTGCCCGACAACCCCCAGCAGGTTGAGGCATTGCCAGGGATCGGAAAAGAAGGTGGCTTCATGGATCAAATCCGCATCCATCAATACGGCAAGTGCATTGTTCAACTTCGCGGCGTACTCACTCTCGATGGCCAGGTTACGGATCGCCTGATAATTTTGCCCGTCAACTGCACCGTAAATCACTCTACCCCCCTGTCCCGGCTTCACATAAGGAGGCTCTTTTCCAAGCGGTTTCACGAAAAATTCGGCCTTCAGACCATTACCAATCGGCACAATCTGAACCCGGATACGCGAATCCGGATCGATCGATTTCACGGACGCGGTCGTGGTTGTCAGGTCTGAATGCACAGCGAGAATCCCGCTCAGCCCCGACACCGTTTTCAAAA